>NZ_JBNGGC010000012.1:0-239141 GCF_049974565.1 Streptomyces sp. WG5
CCCGGGACCACCGGCGGGGGGGCGGGCCCCACCCTCCTGTGGGGTGCGGTTCCCATGGGCCTCTGGGGTGGCCGGGGCCCCCCCCCCCCGGGGGGGGGGGGGGGGCCCCGCGCCGCCCGCCGCTCCTGGCGTGGTCCGCGGGGGAGGGGCCCTGAGGCCCCGAGAGGGCCCGAGGGCGCGGGGGACCGCTGAACCCGGCCGTCGGGTCGCGTGACAGAGAGTGCGGGACACGTCGCCCTCTGCGACGATCACCGCATGGTCACTCGTCCCAGGGCGCTGGTCACACAGTGGACGACCGTCACGCCCGTGGTCGCGGTCGTGCTGCTGGCCGTCACCTGGGGGCGCGAACTGCCCGGCGCGGTCGTCGCGCTGCTGACGACCGTCCTCGCGCTGGCCGTACTGGCCGCCGTGCACCACGCCGAGGTGGTCGCCCACCGGGTCGGGGAGCCCTTCGGATCCCTGGTCCTCGCCGTTGCCGTCACGGTCATCGAGGTCGCGCTCATCGTGACCCTCATGGCGGACGGCGGCGACAAGAGCGCGACGCTGGCCAGGGACACGGTCTTCGCGGCCGTGATGATCACCTGCAACGGGGTGGTCGGCCTCAGTCTGCTGGTCGCCTCCCTGCGGCACGGCACCGCGGTGTTCAACCCGGAGGGCACCGGCGCCGCCCTCGCGACGGTAGCGACCCTGGCCACGCTCAGCCTGGTACTGCCGACGTTCACCACCAGCGCGCCCGGCCCGGAGTTCTCCACCGTCCAGCTGACCTTCGCCGCACTCTCCTCGCTGGTCCTCTACGGCCTGTTCATCGCGACCCTCACGGTGCGGCACCGCGACTACTTCCTCCCCATCACCCGCCAGGGCGACGTGATCACCGTCGAGGACCACGCCCACGCACCGTCCGCCCGCACCGCCCTGACCAGCCTGGGGCTGCTCGCCCTGGCCCTGATCGGCGTGGTCGGCCTGGCGAAGGGGGTGTCGCCCACCATCGAGGACGGGGTGGAGGCCGCCGGACTGCCCCACGCCGTCGTCGGCGTCATCATCGC
Organism: Streptomyces sp. WG5; assembly: GCF_049974565.1. Classification (NCBI taxonomy): domain Bacteria; kingdom Bacillati; phylum Actinomycetota; class Actinomycetes; order Kitasatosporales; family Streptomycetaceae; genus Streptomyces; species Streptomyces sp. WG5. The sequence continues at coordinate 1,044 of NZ_JBNGGC010000012.1, forward strand.
CCTGCTGGTACTGCTCCCCGAGACCATCGCCGCCCTGCGCACCGCGCGCCGCGACCGCGTGCAGACCAGCCTGAACCTCGCGCTCGGCTCGGCGATGGCCAGCATCGGCCTGACCATCCCGGCGGTCGCCCTGGCCTCCGTATGGCTCTCCGGACCGCTGGTCCTCGGCCTCGGCTCCACTCACATGGTGCTGCTCGCCCTGACCGTGGTGGTGGCCTCGCTGACGGTCGTGCCCGGCCGTGCCACGCCTCTGCAGGGAGGCGTTCACCTGGTGCTGTTCGCGGCGTACCTGGAACTCGCCGTCAACCCGTAGACGACGGCGGAGCGTCAGTACGTGACGGTGATGCGCCGGGCCGGCCCGTCGACCCGTACGGTGCCTCCGTACGGGATGACGACCTGCGGATCGGTGTGGCCGAAGTCCACGTCGAAGACGATCGTGGCCTCGGGAGCGTAGGCCCGCATCGCCCGCAGCACCGCCTCACGCTGTTCCGCCGCGTACCGGGCGCCCTCCTCGGGGCTGTTGGGGTGCTCGAAGGCCCAGGTCTTCGGGCGGGCCATCAGCAGCGCGGAGAAGTGCCGGAGCAGACCGCGCTCGCCCATGTTGCGCAGGGTGCGGAAGACCTCCGTGGCGCTCGGCATCTCCTCCGAGGTCTCCAGGATCAGCACGCCCCCCTCGTACTCGGCCGGGTCCCGCGCTATCTCGCGGTCGGCCATCAGCAGCCCGCCGAGGATCTCCAGGCAGCCGCCCCACGTGCGCCCCTCGGTCACCCGGTCGGCGTTCACCCAGGACCAGCCCGACCCGGGCCGGGACCCTGGCTCCTCGCGGAAGGTCGCCGGGTCGGCCCAGTCGCGGTTGACGTCGTTCCAGCGCTCGGCCGGCCGCAGCTCGTACGGGCCCGAGGTGAACAGCGCCGCACGCAGGGACTCGGCGGTCTGCGGGTGCATGGCACCGGGACGCCCCAGCTCGACCATGACGCTCGTGCCGTGGTAGCCGACGATTCCGGTACTGCGCAGGTAGGCGAGGAGATTCGTGTTGTCGCTCATGCCGAAGAACGGCTTCGGGTTGGCCCGGATCAGCTCCCGGTCCAGCAGCGGCAGCACGGTGATCTGGTCGTCGCCGCCGATCGACGCGATCACGGCCTTGATCCCGGGGTCGGCGAAGGCCGCGTGGATGTCGGCGGCCCGCTCACCGGGCGTCGAGCCCATCCTGCGGGTGGCGGGATACTCGACCGGCTCCAGCTCGTACTCCTTGCGCAGCCGTTCCAGGCCCAACTCGTAGGGGAGCGGGAAGAGCCCCGGCAGCCCCGAGGCTGGGGAGATCACTGCGACACGGTCGCCCGGCGAGGGCTTGGGCGGGTACACGATCGTCGTCATGGGCGGAGGGTACGGCCGGCCGGGTTGTCGGCGCACCGTGATAAACCGGGGTCCGAGCGGCGGTCACGCAAGGGCCGCCGCACCCCGAACGGACCGGAGGAACCGTGCCCCGCACCCTGGCCAACGCCCCGATCATGATCCTCAACGGCCCCAACCTGAACCTGCTGGGTCAGCGACAGCCGGAGATCTACGGCTCCGACACGCTAGCCGACGTCGAGGCCCTCTGCGTCAAGGCGGCGGCGGCGCACGGCGGCACGGTCGACTTCCGGCAGTCCAACCACGAGGGCGAACTGGTCGACTGGATCCACGAGGCCCGGCTGAAGCACTGCGGGATCGTGATCAACCCCGCTGCCTACTCGCACACGTCCGTCGCCGTCCTGGACGCGCTCAACACCTGCGACGGGCTGCCGGTGGTGGAGGTCCACATCTCCAACATCCACCAGCGCGAGCCGTTCCGGCACCATTCCTACGTGTCGCAGCGCGCCGACGGGGTCGTCGCCGGGTGCGGTGTGCAGGGGTACGTGTTCGGTGTGGAGCGGATCGCGGCGCTGGCCGGGGTGGGGCGGGCCCAGGCCTGAGAGGCCCGGGTTCCGGGACCGCCGGCCGGGAGCGCGACGCACTGCCCACCGGTGTGGGAACGCCTCGCGCGGGCGCGCGGAGGATGACGGGCGGCACGCGCCCGCCGCACGCGCCCGGTGTTCACCAGCCGCGTTCGCGCCACTCCGGCAGGTGGGGCCGTTCCGCCCCGAGCGTGGTGTCCTTGCCGTGCCCCGGGTAGACCCACGTCTCGTCCGGGAGTACGTCGAAGACCTTCGTCTCCACGTCGTGGATCAGGCTCGCGAACGCCTTCGGATCGTCATGGGTGTTGCCCACACCGCCCGGGAACAGACAGTCCCCGGTGAACACGTGGGGGTGCCCGTGCGGGTCGTCGTACACCAGGACGATGGAACCCGGTGTGTGCCCGACCAGATGGCGCGCGGTGAGCTCCACCCGCCCCACCCGGATCGTGTCGCCGTCGTCGACAAGGACGTCGGTCGGCACGGGGATGCCCTCCGCGTCGTGCCGGCCCGCGTAGGTGCGGGCGCCGGTGGCCGCGACGACGTCGGCGAGAGCCTGCCAGTGGTCGCCGTGCCGGTGGGTGGTGACGACGGACGCGATGCCGCCGTCACCGACCGTGCCGAGCAGCGACTGCGCCTCGTTCGCGGCGTCGATCAGCAACTGCTCGTCGGTGGCCCGGCAACGCAGCAGATAGGCGTTGTTGTCCATCGGGCCGACCGCGACCTTGGTGATCATCAGGTCCTTGAGCTCGTGCACGTCGGCGGGGCCGCCGACCCGCACCTCTCCGCTGTACGTCATGACCGCCAGCCTAGCGCCGGGAGGCGGTCCGCGGACCGCCTCCCGGCTACAGCGGCGGCAGCGACGGCAGGGGGCCGCCCTCCGCGGTCAACGCGGACCCCTCGCGGCGCCCGGCGAGCCAGCCGAGCAGGTCGGCCGGGGGACCGGTGACGGTCACCTCGGGGGCGCCCGCCTCCCGGCCCGTGCTCCACGCGCGCGTGCCGTCCGTGAGCCGGGTGGGCGGCACGTCCGGGTGCCCGGCGAAGCGGGCGGCGAGGAAGTCGGTCTCCCGCTCGGTGAATTCCGCCGGAAGGTCCTCCAGCTCGTATCCGATGCCCAGGTCCACGTGGTGCAGCTCCACCTCGACCCACCGCCGGAACGGCAGCCGGGAGGCCGAGTCGGTGATTCCGTTCCGCAGTTCCACGGTGCGCGACCAGTCCGCGGGCGCGGCCGAGGCGTCCTGGAACCGGGCCGCACTCTCGCGCACGTCGGCCAGCTGGGCGTCGAGGGGGCGCGGGGCGTCCCGCTCGATGTCGGCGTCCCGGGCCTCGCCGGAGACGTACATGGGGCGTCCTTCGAGGACGTTCACGAGGGCGTCCGCGTTGCGGGCGAGGTGGGCGAGGACGTGGCCGCGGGTCCAGCCCGGCAGCCGTGACGACTCCGTCACGGACGTGTTGTCCAGTTTCCCGACCGCGGTGAGCAGCCGCTCGGTAGCGTCACGTACAGACGCCAGGTCATGCGCGTGATCAATCATGGTGCTGACCCTAGACCGCGTCACACCTTCGGGTGAAGGTGGCGGACGATGCCCGCAAATCGAATGCACGTGCTATATGGTCGGACGCGGCGTCGGGCATGCTGGGGAGTCGGGGTTTGTTGACAACCGGTGAATCCGACCGGCGTTGTCAGTGGCTCCCCCTAGTCTGAGAAAGACGGGGGCCTCGCCCCTGTCACTTCTCTCAAGAAAGGTGCGGACCGGCGTGGCCGACCGTCTCATCGTCCGTGGCGCGCGCGAGCACAACCTGAAGAACGTCTCGCTCGACCTGCCTCGTGACTCGCTCATCGTCTTCACGGGCCTGTCCGGGTCGGGCAAGTCCTCCCTGGCCTTCGACACCATCTTCGCCGAGGGCCAGCGGCGCTACGTGGAGTCGCTCTCCTCCTACGCCCGGCAGTTCCTCGGCCAGATGGACAAGCCGGACGTCGACTTCATCGAGGGCCTCTCCCCGGCGGTCTCCATCGACCAGAAGTCGACCTCCCGCAACCCGCGCTCCACGGTCGGCACCATCACCGAGGTCTACGACTACCTGCGCCTGCTCTTCGCCCGGATCGGCAAGCCGCACTGCCCGGAGTGCTCCCGGCCGATCTCGCGCCAGTCGCCGCAGGCCATCGTCGACAAGGTCCTCGAGCTGCCGGAGGGCAGCCGCTTCCAGGTGCTGTCGCCGCTGGTGCGCGAGCGCAAGGGCGAGTTCGTCGACCTCTTCGCCGACCTCCAGACCAAGGGCTACTCCCGCGCGCGGGTCGACGGCGAGACCGTCCAGCTCTCCAACCCGCCCACGCTGAAGAAGCAGGAGAAGCACACCATCGAGGTGGTCGTCGACCGCCTCACGGTCAAGGACACCGCCAAGCGCCGTCTCACCGACTCCGTGGAGACCGCCCTCGGCCTCTCCGGCGGCATGGTCGTGCTCGACTTCGTCGACCTCCCCGAGGACGACCCCGAGCGCGAGCGCATGTACTCCGAGCACCTGTACTGCCCGTACGACGACCTGTCCTTCGAGGAGCTGGAGCCCCGCTCCTTCTCGTTCAACTCCCCCTTCGGCGCCTGCCCCGACTGCTCCGGCATCGGCACGCGCATGGAGGTCGACCCCGAACTGATCGTCCCCGACGAGGACAAGTCCCTCGACGAGGGCGCCATCCACCCCTGGTCGCACGGGCACACCAAGGACTACTTCGGCCGCCTCATCGGGGCCCTCGCCGACGCGCTCGGCTTCCGCACGGACATCCCCTTCGCGGGCCTCCCGCTGCGCGCCCGCAAGGCCCTGCTGAACGGCCACAAGACCCAGGTCGAGGTCCGCTACCGCAACCGGTACGGACGCGAGCGCAGGTACACCACGGCCTTCGAGGGCGCCATCCCCTTCGTCAAGCGCCGGCACAGCGAGGCCGAGAGCGACGCCAGCCGCGAGCGCTTCGAGGGCTACATGCGCGAGGTGCCCTGCCCCACCTGTGAGGGCACGCGCCTCAAGCCGCTCGTCCTCGCGGTCACGGTCATGGGCAAGTCGATCGCCGAGGTCTCGGCGATGTCCATCAGCGACTGCGCGGACTTCCTGGGCGAGCTGAAGCTCAACGCCCGCGACAAGAAGATCGCCGAGCGCGTGCTGAAGGAGGTCAACGAGCGGCTGCGCTTCCTGGTCGACGTCGGCCTGGACTACCTCTCGCTGAACCGCGCGGCCGGCACCCTCTCCGGCGGCGAGGCCCAGCGCATCCGCCTGGCCACCCAGATCGGCTCCGGACTCGTCGGCGTGCTGTACGTCCTCGACGAGCCGTCCATCGGCCTGCACCAGCGCGACAACCACCGGCTGATCGAGACCCTCGTCCGGCTCCGCGACATGGGCAACACGCTCATCGTCGTCGAGCACGACGAGGACACCATCAAGGTCGCCGACTGGATCGTCGACATCGGCCCGGGCGCCGGTGAGCACGGCGGCAAGGTGGTGCACAGCGGCTCCTTCAAGGAACTGCTCGACAACGCCCAGTCGCAGACCGGCCTGTACCTGTCCGGCAAGAAGGCCATCCCGCTGCCCGACATCCGGCGGCCGCGCGACCCCTCCCGGCAGCTCACCGTGCACGGCGCCCGCGAGAACAACCTCCAGGACATCGACGTGTCCTTCCCGCTGGGCGTCTTCACCGCCGTCACCGGAGTCTCCGGCTCCGGCAAGTCGACCCTGGTCAACGACATCCTGTACACGCACCTGGCGCGCGAGCTGAACGGCGCACGGAGCGTGCCCGGCCGGCACACGCGTGTGGACGGCGACGACCTCGTCGACAAGGTCGTCCACGTCGACCAGTCGCCCATCGGCCGCACCCCGCGGTCGAACCCGGCGACGTACACCGGCGTCTTCGACCACATCCGCAAGCTGTTCGCCGAGACGACCGAGGCGAAGGTCCGCGGCTACATGCCCGGCCGGTTCTCCTTCAACGTCAAGGGCGGCCGCTGCGAGAACTGCTCGGGCGACGGCACGATCAAGATCGAGATGAACTTCCTCCCGGACGTCTACGTCCCGTGCGAGGTCTGCCACGGAGCCCGGTACAACCGGGAGACCCTGGAGGTCCACTACAAGGGCAAGTCCATCGCCGACGTCCTGAACATGCCGATCGAGGAGGCGACCGACTTCTTCGAGGCGGTCCCCGCCATCTCCCGGCACATGAAGACGCTGAAGGACGTCGGCCTCGGCTACGTCCGGCTCGGCCAGTCCGCGACCACCCTGTCCGGCGGTGAGGCCCAGCGCGTCAAGCTCGCCAGCGAGCTGCAGCGCCGCTCCACCGGACGCACGGTCTACGTACTGGACGAGCCGACCACCGGTCTGCACTTCGAGGACATCAGCAAGCTGCTGACGGTCCTGGCCGGCCTGGTCGACAAGGGCAACACGGTCATCGTCATCGAGCACAACCTCGACGTGATCAAGACCGCCGACTGGGTCGTCGACATGGGCCCCGAGGGCGGTGCCGGCGGTGGCCTGGTGGTCGCCGAGGGCACGCCCGAGCAGGTCGCGGCCGTTCCCACCAGCCACACCGGCAAGTTCCTGCAGGACATCCTCGGCGCCGACCGGATCAGCGACGCGGCCACGGTGAAGACCCCGCGCAGGGCGGCGAAGACGGTGGCGGCCAAGACCACCGCCAAGAAGACCGCCACCAAGGCGGTCGCCGGCACGGCCGCGAAGAAGACGGCCACGAAGACGGCCAAGAAGGCCACCAAGCCTGCCGCGAAGAAGACGACGCGGACGAGCAAGGCCTGACACGGAGCCGTGCCGGGCCCCACGGGATCATCCGTGGGGCCCGGCACGGCTGCCGTCGTCCGGCGACCTGCGGGCCGTACGGCCGGCAGCCCCCAGTTCCGAGGCGGCGCCGTCGGCGTTCAGCCGTCGGCGTTCAGAAGGTGACCTCGTGGGCGTACGGCGGTTCCGCGCCCGCCCGTGAGCAGGTGACCGCCGCGGCCCGGGCGGCGAAGCCCAGCAGCTCCGCCCATCCGTCCGCCCCCAGGCCGGCCACCGCCTCGTCACCGAGGGCGTCACGTACCGCGAGACCGTGCAGCAGCGCCGCGTTCACCGTGTCGCCCGCGCCGATCGTGTCCACCACGTCGACCGCCTCGCCCGGCACCGCGTACTCGCCCCCCGCACGGGTGTACGCCGTCAGCCCCGCACCGCCCCGGGTGACCACGACCGCCGCCGGGCCCGCCGCCAGCCACTCCCTGGGCGTGCCGCCGAGCCACTCGGCGTCCTCGGCCGACAGCTTCAGCAGCGACACGGACGGCAGCCAGCTCCGGAACCGGACCCGGTAGGCGTCCGGGTCCGGGATCAGCCCGGCCCGGATGTTGGGGTCGAGTGCCGTGAACACACCTCGCGCCGCCGTCTCGCGCAGCAGTGCCTCGTACGCGCTCGCACCCGGCTCCAGCACCAGCGAGCAGGTCCCGAAGGAGACCGCCCGGGTGCGGGGCGGCAGCGCGGCGGGCACCGAGAACAACCGGTCCGCGGTCCCGTCCACGTAGAAGGAGTACGCGGCCGAGCCGTCCGCGTCCACCGAGGCCACGGCGAGTGTCGTCGGCTCGGCCCCGCGCTGCACCGGGGAGACGTCCACGCCGGTCCCACGCAGCCGGTCGAGCAGCGCCTCGCCGAAGGCGTCGTACGACACCCGGGAGCAGAAGGCGGCGGGGGAGCCGAGGCGGCCCAGGGCGACGGCCGTGTTGTACGGGCCGCCGCCGAGTGCCGGCCGCAGCGCGGCGAGGGCACCCGTGCCCTGCGGTACCAGGTCGATCAATGCCTCACCGGCGACGACGATCACGGGAGGGTCCTTTCGAAGGCCTGTGCGGAAGCTTGCCGGGGCTGCTCGGGGCAGCCACAGGAGGTGCGGTGAACGAAGGTGCAGGGCAGCCGCACGGTCCGCTCGGGCCGGTCCGGTACGGCGAGGCGTTCCAGCAGCAGCCGGACGGCCTGGTCACCGAGTTCCCTGCTGGGCTGCGCGACGGCGGTGAGCCCGGGGGAGAAGAGGTCCGCCCAGGCGAAGTCGTCGAAGCAGCACAGCGCGAGGTCACCGGGCACGGACAGGTTCCGGTCCCGCAGGGCGCGCAGCGCACCGATGGTCATCGCGTTGTTGGCGGTGACCAGCGCGGTGGGCGGCGCCGCCAGGGACAGCAGGGCCGCCGTGGCCCGTTCGCCACCGCCCGCCTCGGAGTCGCCGTGGACCAGGAGCCGTTCGTCGTAGGGCAGCCCGGCGGCGGCGAGGCCGTGCCGGTACCCGGTGATCCGCTCACGCGTCGTGCTGAGCCCCGGCCGACCCGCGACCAGACCGATCCGGCGGTGGCCGAGCCCGGCGAGATGGGTGACCAGCCAGATCGTCGGCTCGGTGCCCTCGGCGCACACCTGGTCGAAGCGCGGGCCCTCGTCGCCCTTCGGCGGGTCGACGACCCGGTCGAGGAAGACGGCCGGCACCCGGTGGCGTCCCAGATAGGCGACGAGGTCGCGCGGGTCCGCCGAGGGCGCGACGATCATGCCGTCCACGCGCCGCTCGTGCAGCAGCCGGACGACCTTGCGCTCGTGCCCGGGATCGTCGTGCGGGTCGGCGATGAGCAGGCCGTAGCCGTGCTCCAGGGCGGCGGCCTCGACGCCCTGGAGGATCTCCGTGAAGTACGGGTTGCTGATCGCCGACACCGCGAGCCCGATGGAGCGGGTGCGGGAGGTCACCAGGGAGCGGGCGAGGGTGTTCGGGGTGTAGCCGAGCTCCTCGACGGCGTCCAGTACCGCCTGGCGGGTGCGCGGCAGAACCGGACGGGTGTCGTTGAGCACGTGCGAGACGGTCGCCACGGAGACGCCGGCGCTCCGGGCGACATCGGCCATGGTCGCCATCGGCGTGCCCCCTTTCCGCATACTGCCGCGCACGGCTCCGCGCGCACTGGCCGGGACGGTATCTCATCCGGACGCGGGCGTAAACGCTTGCGCAAGCGCTTACGTCCCTGCTTCGCGTCCTCGTCCCCCGGCTGTCCGGCCCGCGACCCACTCGGCCGGACGCCCGTGGCCGCCGGATATCGTCGCCCTGCACATCCCCCTGACCCGTGGAGAGTCCCATGCCCGGCCGTCCTGTTCCGAGCCGCCGTACCGTCCTGCGCTCGGCGGCACTCACGCCCGTCGTCGGACTCGGCCTGGCCGCCTGCTCGCCGGGCGACGACGGTGCCGCGCCCGCCAGGCCGACCGGGCCCGTCGACCTCGGGGCGGACGGCGAGGTCGCCAAAGGTGCGGCCAAGCTCTACCGGGACCAGAACGTGGTGGTCAGCCGGGCCGAGGACGGCTCCCTGAAGGCGTTCAGCACGGTGTGCACACACGCGCGCTGCCCCATCAACAAGCTGGAGGGGGCGAAGCTGGTGTGTCCCTGCCACGGCAGCGAGTTCGACGCCCGGACCGGCGAGGTGCTGCACGCCCCGGCGAGCGTGCCGCTCGTGGAACTGGCGGTCGAGGTGAAGCAGGGCCGGATCGTCGCGAGCCCCGACATCTGATCCGCCCCGGACGCCGGGAGCCCGCCCCGCGGCCACCGGCGGACTCGCCGCGGCCGCCGGCGGCCCTTCTCCTGCCCTCGGTGACCCCACCGCCCGCAGCCCCCGGGCGGTCCGCCTACGGCCCCGGGCGGTCCGCCTACCGCCCGGCGACTTCCTGCTCCCCCGGACGACCCGCCCGCCGCCCCCGAGCGATCGGTCCGCGACGCCTGGCGTTCAGCCGGCGGCGCCCGTCAGACGCACGGACCCGCTCACTCCCAGTCCCACTCGATCCCCAGCATCCCCGACCGCACCCGCGGCTCGACGAGGTGCACCGAGTGGTGCCGCCCGCTGAGGGCCAGCTCCCGCCGGCCGCCGCGCGGTGCCGCCGGTGAGTGCTGCGTGAACCGGTGGCAGCGCACCGGCAGGGCCGCGGCGTCGAACCGCACCTGGAGCGCGTACTGCCCGCCCGGCGTGCCGAACCCGCGGACGTACTCGCGCGACACCCCCGCCGTGCCGTCCTCGACGCCGTAGCGGAAGAGGTGGGTGTCCCCGGCCCGCAGACGCGTGTCGAAGAGCAGCTCGGTCACGAGCACACCGGAGTCGTGGTGGACGCGGACGCGCCCCGTGCTGCAGTTCTCCAGCGCGTGGACGGTCATCCGCGCGGGAGCGCATCCCGGGTCGCCGTGGTGGACGGCGACGAAGCGGTCGACACCGTCGCGGTGGGCGCGGACGATGTGCTGCGACTCGCGGCCCGCGAGCTCGCGGCGTGGTCCGATCCGGATCCGTTCGTGGTGCCCCAGGATGTGCACCCCGCCGTCCGGCGACGGATGGCCCAGCTCGGCCAGCAGCCGGTCCAGGACGCCGCAGGCCTCCGCGTAGGCGCGGTAGGAGCGGGACGCGGTCCGGCGGCGGTCCGGGCCGTCCTCGTCGGCCTCGGCGAGCAGGCGTATCAGCGACTCCTCGGGCAGCTGGAGTATCTCCTCCAGCGCCCGCACGGCCCGCAGCGACTCCGGGCGCTGGGGGCGCCGGGCTCCCTGCTGCCAGTAGCTCAGACTCGTGACGCCCACCTTCACCCCGCGCCGCGACAGATGGTGCTGCACACGCTGCAGCGGCAGTCCGCGAGCGGCGATCGCGGCGCGCAGGGCCACGTGGAAGGGGCCACCGAGCAGGGCGGAGTCGAGTTCCTCCGCGGCGACGTCCAGGCGTTGGGTGGCGTGCGGCATGCAGGGGCCTTCCTGTGAAGTTCAAGACGGCTGGTCAGACCGTTCGAAGCGGATCACCCGGGGCTCCCGGTCGCGGCGCAGAGGTCTGCGCATCCGTACGCCGCGTTCCAAGGCCTCCGAGCCCCCCGCATTGAAGCGTGTTGACCAAGCCCCGACAACACCTGAAGCCCGGCCGTGACGCGTTCCTGGCCGAGAACGCACCGGCTCGCCGTCTCGCGGGCACCCGGTGGGGCCGTCCTGCCCCGGGCCTTTCCCCGGGGCTTCGCGGCGGATCGGCCACGCGACCCCGCGGCGGATCGGCCACGCGATCCCGCGGTGGGTTGTCCACAGGGCCACCGGCCCGTCGTCCACAGCCCGCCGCGGTGTCGGTCCCCGCCAGTAGGGTGTGAGTCATGGCCGACCCCTCCAGCTACCGCCCCAGGCCGGGTGAGATCCCGGACTCCCCGGGGGTGTACAGGTTCCGTGACGAGCACCGCCGGGTGATCTACGTCGGAAAGGCGAAGAGCCTGCGCCAGCGCCTGGCGAACTACTTCCAGGACCTGGCGAACCTGCACCCCCGCACCCGCACGATGGTCACCACGGCCGCGTCCGTGGAGTGGACGGTGGTGTCCACGGAGGTCGAGGCGCTGCAGCTGGAGTACTCCTGGATCAAGGAGTACGACCCCCGGTTCAACGTCAAGTACCGCGACGACAAGAGCTACCCGTACCTCGCGGTGACGATGAACGAGGAGTTCCCGCGCGTGCAGGTGATGCGCGGGCAGAAGAAGAAGGGCGTGCGCTACTTCGGGCCGTACGGGCACGCCTGGGCGATCCGCGACACGGTCGACCTCCTGCTGCGCGTCTTCCCGGTGCGCACCTGCTCCGCCGGCGTCTTCAAGAACGCCGCACGTACCGGCCGGCCCTGTCTGCTCGGCTACATCGGCAAGTGCTCGGCGCCCTGCGTCGGCCGCATCTCGCCCGACGACCACTGGGACCTGGCCGACGAGTTCTGCGACTTCATGGCCGGCCGCACCGGCACCTACCTGCGCCGTCTGGAGCGGCAGATGGCCGACGCGGCCGAGGACATGGAGTACGAGCGGGCGGCGCGCCTGCGCGACGACATCGGGGCCCTGAAGAAGGCCATGGAGAAGAGCGCGGTCGTCCTCGCCGACGCGACCGACGCCGACCTGTTCGCGGTCGCCGAGGACGAGCTGGAGGCGGCCGTCCAGATCTTCCACGTGCGCGGCGGACGGGTGCGCGGCCAGCGGGGCTGGGTCACGGACAAGGTGGAGGAGATCACCACCGGCGCCCTCGTCGAGCATGCCCTCCAGCAGCTGTACGGCGAGGAGAGCGGGGACGCCGTCCCGCGGGAGGTCCTGGTCCCCGCCCTGCCCGAGCCGGTGGAGCCGGTCCAGCAGTGGCTGACGGAGCGCCGCGGGTCGGGCGTGTCGCTGCGCATCCCGCAGCGCGGCGACAAGAAGGCGCTGATGGAGACCGTCCAGCGCAACGCCCAGCAGGCGCTCGTCCTGCACAAGACCAAGCGGGCCTCCGACCTGACGACGCGTTCGCGCGCGCTGGAGGAGATCGCCGACGCCCTCGGCCTGGACAGCGCTCCGCTGCGGATCGAGTGCTACGACGTCTCGCACCTCCAGGGTGACGACGTAGTGGCCTCCATGGTCGTCTTCGAGGACGGACTGGCCCGGAAGAGCGAATACCGCCGGTTCCAGATCAAGGGTTTCAGGGGACAGGACGACGTCCGTTCCATGCACGAGGTCATCACCCGCCGCTTCCGCCGCTACCTCGCCGAGAAGGAGAGGACCGGCGAGTGGGCGGACGGGGAGGAGCTGGACGCCGGCGAGCAGCCCACGACCGGCCGGGCCACGGTGACCGGCCAGGCTGCCCCGGACGGGTTGGCCGCGCCGGGAGGCCGAGCCGCCCCGGACGGCCTGACCGCGACGGGGGACCGGGCCGCGGCGACCGGCCAGGCCGCCCCGGGCGACTGGACCCCCGCGGACGAGCCGACCACCTCGGACGGCCGAGCCTCCGCGAACGACCCGGCCCTCGCGGACGGCCCACCCCTGAAGGACGACGAGGGCCGCCCCAAGCGCTTCGCCTACCCGCCTCAGCTCGTCGTCGTCGACGGCGGGCAGCCGCAGGTCGCGGCGGCCCAGCGGGCCCTGGACGAGCTGGGTATCGACGACATCGCCGTGTGCGGCCTCGCCAAGCGCCTGGAGGAGGTCTGGCTGCCCGGTGAGGACGACCCGGTCGTCCTGCCCCGCACCAGCGAGGGCCTGTACCTGCTGCAGCGGGTCCGTGACGAGGCCCACCGCTTCGCGATCACCTACCAGCGCGCCAAGCGCGCCAAGCGCTTCCGCTCCGGTCCGCTGGACGAGGTGCCCGGTCTGGGGGAGACCCGCAAGCAGGCGCTGATCAAGCACTTCGGTTCGGTGAGGAAGCTGCGGTCCGCGACGATCGACCAGATCTGCGAGGTGCCGGGCATAGGCCGCAAGACGGCCGAGACCGTCGCCGTGGCCCTCGCCCGGGCCACCCCGGCCGCGCCCGCCGTGAACACGGCGACCGGGGAGATCATGGATGACGAGGACGGGGCACCCGGGACGACGACGGATGCCACGGGGGAGCCCGTGTCCGCGGGCGCCCCGGACGAACAACGGGGGCAGGAGAGATGAGCGAGTACGAGACACAGCCCACAGCGGGCCGAGAACAGGCGCACGGCGCGACCGGCGCGGACGCGGACCGGACGGCCGGCGCGGGACCGGGCCAGGACAACGGAGCACAGGTGAGTACGGGCAAGGAAGCAGCCGGGGCGCACGAGGCGGCCATCCCCGAGCTGGTGATCATCTCCGGCATGTCCGGGGCAGGCCGTTCGACGGCCGCCAAGTGTCTGGAGGACCTGGGCTGGTTCGTCGTCGACAACCTCCCGCCCGCGCTGATCCCCACCATGGTGGAGCTCGGCGCCCGCTCGCAGGGCAACGTGGCGCGGATCGCGGTCGTCGTCGACGTCCGCGGCCGGCGCTTCTTCGACAACCTGCGCGAATCCCTCGCGGACCTCGACGCCCGCGGCGTCACCCGGCGGATCGTCTTCCTGGAGTCCTCCGACGACGCACTGGTACGGCGCTTCGAGTCGGTGCGCCGCCCGCACCCCCTCCAGGGCGACGGCCGCATCGTCGACGGCATAGCGGCCGAGCGGGAACTGCTGCGCGAGCTGCGCGGCGACGCCGACCTGGTGATCGACACCTCCAGCCTCAACGTGCACGAACTGCGCGCCAAGATGGACGCCCAGTTCGCCGGCGAGGAGGAGCCCGAGCTCCGGGCCACCGTCATGTCCTTCGGCTTCAAGTACGGCCTCCCGGTCGACGCCGACCTGGTCGTGGACATGCGCTTCCTGCCCAACCCGCACTGGGTGCCGGAGCTGCGCCCGTTCACCGGGCTGAACGAGGAGGTGTCCTCGTACGTGCTCAACCAGCCCGGGGCCAAGGAGTTCCTCGACCGCTACACCGAGCTGCTCCAGATGATCGCCGCGGGCTACCGTCGCGAGGGCAAGCGCTATGTGACCGTCGCCGTCGGCTGCACCGGTGGCAAGCACCGGTCCGTGGCCATGTCGGAGAGGCTCGCCGCCCGGCTCGTCGCCGAGGGTGTGGAGACGGTGGTCGTCCACCGGGACATGGGACGGGAATGACAGGACGTACTCCGCGGCTGAGCAGGCTGCGCCGGGTGGTGCCCGAAGCGCGCGGCGGCAGACCCGCCGAAGCCCGCGCCGCCCGGCCCGAACAGGCGCGCGGCGGCAGGCCGCGCCGCCGGGGCGCCCAGCCCAAGGTCGTCGCCCTCGGCGGCGGCATGGGCCTGTCCGCCTCGCTCGCCGCGCTGCGCCGGATCACCGGCGACCTCACCGCCGTCGTCACCGTGGCCGACGACGGCGGCTCCAGCGGGCGCCTGCGCGACGAGCTGGGGGTCCTGCCGCCCGGCGACCTGCGCAAGGCGCTGGCCGCGCTGTGCGGCGACGACGACTGGGGCCAGACCTGGGCCCGCGTCATCCAGCACCGCTTCCAGTCCCAGGGCGACCTGCACGAACACGCGGTCGGCAATCTGCTGATCGTCGCCCTGTGGGAGCAGCTGGGCGACCACGTCCAGGCGCTGGACCTGGTCGGCAAGCTGCTCGGCGCGCACGGGCGGGTGCTGCCCATGTCCGCCGTGCCGCTGGAGCTCCAGGCCCTGGTCCGGGGCCACGACCCGGCCCGCCCCGACGAGGTGGACACCGTACGCGGGCAGGCGACCGTGGCCCTCACGCCCGGCGAGGTACAGTCCGTGCACCTGGTGCCGAACGACCCGCCCGCCGTCCCCGAGGCGGTCGAGGCCGTGCTGGACGCGGACTGGGTGGTGCTCGGCCCCGGCTCCTGGTTCTCCTCGGTCATCCCGCACCTGCTCGTGCCCGATCTGCTGGACGCGCTCGTCGAGACGAAGGCCCGCCGGGTGCTGTCCCTGAACCTCGCCCCGCAACCCGGAGAAACCGAGGGCTTCTCCCCGCAGCGTCATTTGGAGGTTTTGGGACGACACGCCCCTAAACTCGCCCTGGACGTGGTGCTGGCCGACGAGGCCGCCGTGCCCGACCGTGACTCGCTCGCCGACGCCGCGAAACGGTTCGGCGCCGCGGTCGAACTGGCTCCGGTCGCCCGGACCGACGGGACCCCGAGGCACGACCCGGAGCTGTTGGCCGCCGCGTACGACCGTATTTTTCGGATGCATGGAAGGATCGGCCCATGGCGATGACGGCAGCGGTGAAGGACGAAGTTTCCCGGCTCCCCGTCACCCGTACCTGCTGCAGAAAGGCGGAGGTCTCCGCCCTTCTGCGGTTCGCCGGGGGCCTCCACCTGGTGAGCGGGCGCATCGTGATCGAGGCCGAACTGGACACCGCGAGGGCGGCCCGGCGGCTCAAGCAGGACATCCTGGAGATCTTCGGGCACAGTTCCGAGCTGATCGTGATGGCGCCGGGCGGACTGCGCCGAGGCTCGCGGTTCGTGGTCCGCGTGGTCGCGGGCGGTGACCAGCTGGCCCGTCAGACCGGCCTGGTGGACGGCCGGGGCCGCCCGATCCGGGGCCTGCCGCCGCAGGTGGTCTCGGGGGCCACCTGCGACGCCGAGGCCGCCTGGCGCGGAGCCTTCCTGGCGCACGGCTCGCTCACCGAGCCCGGTCGGTCCTCCTCCCTGGAGGTGACCTGCCCGGGCCCCGAGGCCGCGCTCGCTCTGGTCGGCGCGGCCCGCAGGCTGTCCATCCCCGCCAAGGCGCGCGAGGTGCGTGGTGTGGACCGGGTCGTCGTCCGCGACGGTGACGCGATCGGCGCCCTGCTCACCCGGCTCGGCGCCCACGACTCGGTGCTGGCCTGGGAGGAGCGGCGGCTGCGGCGCGAGGTCCGCGCCACCGCCAACCGCCTCGCCAACTTCGACGACGCCAACCTGCGCCGTTCGGCCCGCGCGGCCGTCGCCGCCGGTGCCCGGGTCCAGCGCGCCCTGGAGATCCTCGCCGACGACGTGCCCGAGCACCTGGCCGCCGCGGGCCGGCTCCGCATGGAGCACAAGCAGGCCTCGCTGGAGGAGCTGGGCGCCCTCGCCGACCCGCCGCTGACCAAGGACGCCGTCGCCGGCCGCATCCGCCGCCTGCTGGCCATGGCCGACAAGCGGGCCTCGGACCTCGGCATCCCCGGCACGGACGCCAATCTCAGCGAGGAGCTGACGGACAACCTCGTCGGCTGACCGAACACGCTCCGGCCCGTCGCACACGGGCCGTCAGGAAGCCGGTCCGGGCACCCACCCGGGTGACCGGCACCGGCCTCCGCGTGTCCTTGCGGCGCTCTTGACTCGATCATGAGCTGTCATGAGCCTGGCATCTGTTCGCTGCTGTGGCGAACCCAGGCCTGTCGGACAGGCCCCATCTAGGGGGGTTCATGAGACGAAGAGCGAGATCGATCCTCGCCGTCGGCGCGCTCCTGATCGGCGGAGCGAGCTTCGCACCCATCGCCCAGGCACAACCCGACGGCTCCGCCACCGCGGAGGCCGACGAGGTGAAGGTCTTCCGCACCGACGTCACCCAGGAGCAGGTGTCCCTGCTGCTGGCCGCCGGGCAGGACGGCCACGAACTCGGTGAGCGGGTCCCCGACAGGGGGACGGCCACCGTCGAGGTCTACCTCACCGAGCAGCAGGCCGACAAGCTGGAGAAACAGGGACTCGACCTCGTCGAGCACACCCTCTCCACCCGGTCCGAGGAACGCGTCAGGAACGCCGCCGACGGCGTCTTCCGCCCGTACAGCGGCGAAGGCGGCCTGCGGGAGGAGATCCTCCGGACCGCACGGGAGAACCCCCGCCTCACCAAGGTCGTCTCCATCGGCAAGACGGTGAACGGCCAGGACATCCTCGCGCTCAAGCTCACCAAGAACGCGAAGAAGACGAAGGACGGCTCCAGGCCCGCGGTCCTCTACATGTCCAACCAGCACGCCCGCGAGTGGATCACCCCCGAGATGACCCGGCGGCTGATGCACCACTACCTGGACGCGTACGACGAGGACCGGCGGATCAGGAAGCTGGTCGACTCCACCGAACTGTGGTTCCTGCTGTCGGCCAACCCCGACGGCTACGACTACACGTTCGAGGACACCGACAACCGCCTGTGGCGCAAGAACCTGCGCGACGTCAACGGCGACGGCACCATCAGCACCGGCGACGGCGTCGACCTCAACCGCAACTTCGCCTACAAGTGGGGCTACGACGACGAGGGATCGTCCCCGAACCCCACCAGCCAGACCTACCGGGGCGCCGGCCCGAACTCCGAGCCCGAGACCAAGGCCCTGGACGCCTTCCAGAAGCGGATCGGCTTCACGTACGGGATCAACTACCACTCCGCCGCCGAGCTCCTCCTCTACGGCGTCGGCTGGCAGGTGGCCACGAACACCCCCGACGACGTCCTCTACGAGGCGCTCGCCGGCACGCCGGACAACTCCGCGATCCCCGGGTACCACCCGCAGGTCTCCTCCGAGCTCTACACCACCAACGGCGAGGCGGACGGCCACGCGGCCAACGTCAACGGCATGGCGATGTTCACCCCCGAGATGTCGACCTGCCAGACCATCTCCGAACAGGACCCCGACGACGAGTGGAACGCGGGCGACTGCCAGTCGGGCTTCAACTTCCCCGACGACGAGGAACTGATCCAGCAGGAGTTCGAGAAGAACATCCCCTTCGCGCTCTCCGTCGCCGAGACCGCCGCCCACCCCGACCGGCCGTCCTCCGCGGTCGGCCTGGAGGCCGCCGACTTCACCCCGGCCGCGTTCGACACCTCCTACGCGCGCGGCGGTGACCAGGAGGTCTCCGTCGTCGTGCGCAAGTCGGTGCGCGACAAGGAACTGAAGTACCGCGTCAACGGCGGACGCGTCCACGACATGGCCCTGAAGCCCTGGCGGGGCGGCGAGACGTACGGCGGCGAGGACAACCTCTACTTCGACGAGTACCGCGCCGAGGTCAAGGACGGCGACCGCGGCGACAAGGTCGAGGTCTGGTTCACCGGTGAGACGAAGCAGGGCAGGCGGACCGAGAGCGAGCACTTCACGTACACGATCGCCGAGCGGCCCCGCGCGGACGTCCTGGTCGTCGCCGAGGAGGGCGCGAAGGCCACGCAGACGCAGACGTACGTGGACGCCCTCAAGGCGAACGGCGAGCGGGCGGCCGTCTGGGACGTCGCCACGCAGGGCGCGCCCGACGCGCTCGGCGTCCTCGGTCACTTCGACACCGTCCTCCACTACACCGGCGCCGCGGTACCCGGCCACGCCACCCAGCTCCAGCTGCGCGCCTTCCTCAACGAGGGCGGCAGGCTGATCGAGGCGGGGCAGCGGGCCGGCGGCAGCGTCGACCTCGGCGGCGGCACCATGTCCGACGACTTCAGCCAGTACTACCTGGGTGCCTACACCCGTACGTCGACCCCCGGAGCCACCGGATTCACCGGCTCCGGAAAGCTCGGCGGAGCCGCCGGCCCGCTCGGCGACGCCCCGGGCAATCCGCTGGACGCCGCCGGGACCTACAGCGTCACCTCGGACCAGCTGCCCGCCGCCACCTACCCGCAGTTCGCGAGCGCGGGCGCCGGGAAGTTCGCCGGGACGGTCAACCCGTACGGGCCCTACGCGGGCGCGTGGATGGCCGCCGCCGTCCACACCGACGACGCCTACAAGCGCCTCACCCGCACCGTCGACCTCACCGGTGTCACCGCCGCCGACCGGCCCACGCTCCGCACCCAGCTGCTGTGGGACACCGAGCGCGGCTACGACCACGCCCTCGTCGAGGCGCACACCACCGGCGCCGACGACTGGACCACGCTCCCCGAGGCGGGCGGTGCCACCGGCACGGCCGTGCCCGCGGAGTGCTCGGCCGGGTTCTACGTGAGCGAGCACCCCTGGCTGGAGCGCTACCTGACCCTGTCCGACGACGGCTGCACCGCGGCCGGCACGACCGGGCGGTGGAACAGCCTCACCGGCTCCTCCGGAGGGTGGCGGCAGGTCGAGTTCGACCTGAGCGCCTACGCCGGGAAGTCGGTCGAGGTGTCGATCGCCTACGTCACCGACCCCGGCAGCGGCGGGCGCGGCGTCCTCGCCGACGAGACCTCGCTCGTCGTCGGCGGCACGGCCACCGCGACCGAGGGCTTCGAGACCGCGCTCGGCGACTGGCGGGTCTCCGGGCCGCCCGCGGGCAGCCCCGCCGTGCTGAAGGACTGGACCCGTACCGGGACCCTGTTCCAGACGTACGGCGCGGTCACCACGGACGACACCGTGCTGCTGGGCTTCGGTCTGGAACACCTCACCGGACCGGCGGCCCGGACGGCGCTGGTCCGGCAGGCGCTGCGTGCCCTGGGCGAGTGAAATCCGGGATGCGGGGGACTGGCACGGTGTAGCGAAATCGGGTGATCGGTCCCCGTGATCCCGGGCGGTCCGTACCCCTACTGGCGGGTACGGACCGCCCTGCCGGGTATGGGGCGTCTCGATGTCACCCCCGAGGCCCCGGAGAGGTAGGGTCGGAGGTGGTCGGGGACATCCCAAATACAGCTCGCCGGCACATCGGGCCGGCGTACCAACGAGGAGATCGGTTCGTGACGATCCGCGTAGGCATCAACGGCTTTGGCCGCATCGGTCGTAACTACTTCCGCGCGCTGCTGGAGCAGGGTGCAGACATCGAGATCGTGGCTGTCAACGACCTGGGTGACACCGCGACCACCGCCCACCTGCTCAAGTACGACACCATCCTCGGCCGCCTCAAGCAGGAGGTCTCGCACACCGAGGACACCATCACCGTCGGCGACAAGACCATCAAGGTCCTCGCCGAGCGCAACCCCGCGGACATCCCGTGGGGCGAGCTGGGTGTCGACATCGTCATCGAGTCGACCGGCATCTTCACCAAGAAGGCCGACGCCGAGAAGCACATCGCGGGCGGCGCGAAGAAGGTCCTCATCTCGGCCCCGGCCAAGGACGAGGACGTCACCATCGTGATGGGCGTCAACCAGGACAAGTACGACCCGGCGAACCACCACGTCATCTCCAACGCCTCCTGCACCACCAACTGCGTGGCGCCGATGGCGAAGGTCCTCGACGAGAACTTCGGCATCGTCAAGGGCCTGATGACGACGGTGCACGCGTACACGAACGACCAGCGCATCCTGGACTTCCCGCACAAGGACCTGCGCCGCGCCCGTGCCGCCGCGGAGAACATCATCCCGACCACCACGGGTGCCGCCAAGGCCACCGCGCTGGTCCTCCCGCAGCTCAAGGGCAAGCTGGACGGCATCGCCATGCGCGTCCCGGTCCCCACCGGCTCGGTCACCGACCTCGTCCTGGAACTCGGCCGCGAGGTCACCAAGGAAGAGATCAACGCCGCCTTCCAGAAGGCCGCCGAGGGCGAGCTCAAGGGCATCCTCGAGTACACCGAGGACGCGATCGTCTCCTCCGACATCGTCAACGCCCCGGCGTCCTGCACCTTCGACTCGTCCCTGACCATGGTCCAGGACGGCAAGAACGTGAAGGTCATCGGCTGGTACGACAACGAGTGGGGCTACTCCAACCGCCTCGTCGACCTCACGGTCTTCGTCGGCAACCAGCTCTGATCGACTCGGACCCAGCAGGCACCGCGATGCGGTGGCAGGGCTCGGACAGCGCAAGGCCGCGCTGCCCGAGCCCTGCGTCGCGTCCGCAGCGACCAGCCCTCGTAGGATCACGAGCGATCACGAGAACCCAGGAGCCCTCTGCATGAAGACGATCGACGAACTGCTCTCCGAAGGCGTCGCGGGCAAGCGCGTCTTCGTCCGCGCCGACCTGAACGTGCCGCTGGACGGCACCACCATCACCGACGACGGCCGCATCCGCGCCGTGGTGCCCACCGTCAAGGCCCTGGCCGACGCGGGCGCGCGCGTGATCGTCGCCTCGCACCTGGGCCGCCCCAAGGGCGCCCCGGACCCGGTCTTCTCCCTGGCCCCGGCCGCCGCCCGCCTCGGTGAGCTGCTCGGCACCGACGTCGCCTTCGCCGAGGACACGGTCGGCACCGCCGCCGAGTCCGCGGTGGCCGGCCTCGCCGACGGCCGGGTGGCCGTCATCGAGAACCTGCGCTTCAACGCCGGCGAGACCAGCAAGGACGACACCGAGCGCGCCGCCTTCGCCGACAAGCTGGCCGGCCTCGCGGACGTCTACGTCGGCGACGGCTTCGGCGCCGTGCACCGCAAGCACGCCTCCGTCTTCGACCTCCCGAAGCGGCTGCCGCACTACGCCGGCTACCTCATCGCCACCGAGGTCGGCGTCCTGAAGAAGCTCACCGACGACGTCCAGCGCCCCTACGTCGTCGCCCTCGGCGGCGCCAAGGTCTCCGACAAGCTCGCCGTCATCGACCAGCTGCTCGGCAAGGCCGACCGGCTCCTCATCGGCGGCGGCATGGCGTACACCTTCCTCAAGGCCCAGGGCCACGAGGTCGGCATCTCCCTCCTCCAGGAGGACCAGATCCCGACCGTCAAGGAGTACATGGAGCGCGCGGAGAAGAACGGCGTCGAGCTGGTCCTCCCCGTCGACGTCCTGGTCTCGTCCGAGTTCCCGGACCTGAAGACCAAGGCCCCGGCCCACCCCGCCACCGTCGCGGCGGACGCCATCCCGGCCGACCAGGAGGGTCTGGACATCGGTCCCGAGACCCGCAAGCTGTACGCCTCGAAGCTCGCTGACGCCGCCACCGTCTTCTGGAACGGCCCCATGGGCGTCTTCGAGCACCCCGACTACGCCGAGGGCACCAAAGCGGTCGCCCAGGCCCTCGTCGACGCCCCGGGCTTCACCGTGGTCGGCGGCGGCGACTCCGCCGCGGCCGTTCGCACGCTCGGCTTCGACGAGAACGCATTCGGCCACATCTCGACCGGAGGCGGCGCCTCCCTCGAATACCTCGAGGGCAAGACGCTCCCCGGCCTCGCCGCACTGGAGGACTGACCTCAATGACCACCCGCACGCCGCTGATGGCGGGCAACTGGAAGATGAACCTCAACCACCTCGAGGCCATCGCCCAGGTCCAGAAGCTCGCCTTCGCCCTCGCGGACAAGGACTACGACGCCGTCGAGGTCGCCGTCCTCGTCCCCTTCACCGACCTGCGCTCGGTGCAGACCCTGGTCGAGCACGACAAGCTGAAGATCAAGTACGGCGCCCAGGACATCTCCGCCCACGACGGCGGCGCCTACACCGGTGAGATCTCCGGCCCGATGCTGGCCAAGCTGCGCTGCGCCTACGTCGCGATCGGCCACTCCGAGCGCCGGCAGTACCACGCCGAGACCGACGAGCTGGTCAACGCCAAGGTCAAGGCCGCCTACAAGCACGGCCTGACCCCGATCCTGTGCGTCGGCGAGGAGCTGGACGTCCGCGAGGCGGGCAACCACGTCGCCCACACCCTCGCCCAGGTCGAGGGCGGTCTGAAGGACCTCCCGGCCGAGCAGGCCGAGAGCGTCGTGATCGCCTACGAGCCCGTGTGGGCCATCGGCACCGGCAAGGTCTGCGGCGCCGAGGACGCCCAGGAGGTCTGCGCGGCCATCCGCGGCAAGCTCGCCGGCCTGTACTCCCAGGAGCTGGCCGACAAGGTCCGCATCCAGTACGGCGGCTCGGTCAAGTCCGGCAACGTCGCCGAGATCATGTCGCAGGCCGACATCGACGGCGCCCTGGTCGGCGGTGCCTCGCTGGACTCGGACGAGTTCGTCAAGATCGTGCGCTTCCGCGACCAGTAGCCCGACCAGGAGATCGACCAGCAGGTCGACCAGTGAGTATGCGGTAGCGGCGATACGTCGTACCCTTGCGGGGGCATGGTGGCCCACTGTCACCGTGCCCCCGTCGTTCATCCGAATCCGAGGAAGTTGGTCCAGCCGTGGTTTTGGGGTTCTCGATCGCCCTGATCGTCTTCAGCCTGCTGCTGATGCTGCTGGTGCTGATGCACAAGGGGAAGGGCGGCGGCCTCTCCGACATGTTCGGTGGCGGCATGCAGTCGTCCGTCGGCGGCTCCTCGGTCGCCGAGCGCAACCTCGACCGGATCACCGTCGTGGTCGGTCTGCTGTGGTTCGCGTGCATCATGGTGCTCGGCCTTCTGATGAAGGCGAACAACTGACGCACCACCCACCTGCGCACGTAAAGCCCCATGTTCGGTACGCGCCCCACGGCGCGGCCTATCATGGGGCTTGCGTCTGAGCAGTGGAGCTTGTAACTCCAACCACTGGACGCGCGTTGGGCCTTACGTAGACTGAGGCGCTCGCAGCGGAGCGAAACGCCGACTCGCTTCGCGGCACCATCACGCAGGGAGTTACGACCGTGGCAAGTGGCAACGCGATCCGGGGAAGCCGGGTCGGGGCGGGGCCGATGGGCGAGGCCGAGCGTGGCGAGTCCGCGCCGCGTCTGCGCATCTCCTTCTGGTGCTCCAACGGACACGAGACACAGCCGAGCTTCGCGAGCGACGCACAGGTCCCGGAGACCTGGGACTGCCCGCGCTGCGGCTTCCCCGCCGGACAGGACCGGGACAACCCACCGGACCCGCCGCGCACCGAGCCCTACAAGACCCACCTCGCGTATGTGCGCGAGCGCCGCAGCGACGCGGACGGCGAGGCGATCCTCGCCGAGGCGCTCGCCAAACTGCGGGGCGAGATCTAGCCCGGATCCGGTTCAGGTCCGGTTCAGATCCGGTTCAGCCTCCTTCGGTCTTCTCCGGCCAGTCTTCTTCAGCGCTGATCAATTAGGTTGGAACAGCCGGGACAGCTGGGACACCTAAGGAAGAAGGCTGAAGTCCGAGATGAACGTAGACGGCCGTACCAGGCTCAACCAGATGCCCGAATGGACCGCGCTGGCCAAGCACCGCGAGGAGCTCGGCGAGGTGCGGCTGCGCGAGCTGTTCGCCGCCGACCCGGGTCGCGGCACCGACTGCACGCTCCGGGTGGGAGACCTGTACGTCGACTGCTCCAAGCACCTCGTCACCGACGAGACCCTGCGGCTGCTGCGCGATCTGGCCGCCGCCACCGACGTGTTCGGGCTGCGCGACGCCATGTTCCGCGGCGAGCGGATCAACATCACCGAGGACCGGGCGGTGCTGCACACCGCGCTGCGTGCCCCGCGGGACGCGGTGATCGAGGTCGACGGCGAGAACGTCGTGCCCAAGGTGCACGCGGTACTCGACAAGATGGCCGACTTCGCCGGCCGGGTCCGCTCCGGCGAGTGGACCGGGTACACCGGCAAGCGCATCAGGAACGTCGTCAACGTCGGCATCGGCGGCTCCGACCTGGGACCCGCCATGGCCTACGAGGCGCTGCGCGCCTTCACCGACCGGGAGCTGACGGTCCGTTTCGTCTCCAACGTCGACGGCGCCGACCTCCACGAGGCCACCCGCGACCTCGACCCGGCCGAAACGCTGTTCGTCATCGCCTCCAAGACCTTCACCACCATCGAGACGGTCACCAACGCCACCTCCGCCCGGACCTGGCTGCTGGACGCGCTCGGTGACCAGGCCGCCGTCGCCAGGCACTTCGTCGCCCTGTCGACGAACGCGGAGCGGGTCGCCGACTTCGGCATCGACACGGCCAACATGTTCGAGTTCTGGGACTGGGTCGGCGGCCGCTACTCGTACGACTCGGCGATCGGGCTCTCCCTGATGATCGCCATCGGCCCGGACCGCTTCCGCGAGATGCTCGACGGCTTCCACCTCGTCGACGAGCACTTCCGCACCGCCCCCGCAGCGTCCAACGTCCCCCTGCTGATGGGCCTGCTGGGCGTCTGGTACGGCAACTTCATGGGCGCCCAGTCGCATGCGGTGCTGCCGTACTCGCACTACCTGTCGAAGTTCACCGCGTACCTCCAGCAGCTCGACATGGAGTCCAACGGCAAGTACGTCGACCGGGACGGGCACGAGGTCGACTGGCAGACCGGTCCCGTCGTGTGGGGCACGCCCGGCACCAACGGACAGCACGCGTATTACCAGTTGATCCACCAGGGCACCAAGCTCATCCCGGCGGACTTCATCGGCTTCGCCGAGCCGGTGTCCGAGCTGAGCGACGAGCTGAAGGCCCAGCACGACCTGCTGATGGCCAACTTCTTCGCGCAGACGCAGGCGCTCGCCTTCGGCAAGACACCGGACGAGGTGCGGGCCGAGGGCGTCCCGGAGGAGCTGGTCCCGCACAAGACGTTCCGCGGCAACCACCCGACGACGACGATCCTCGCCCGCGAGCTGACCCCGTCCGTGCTCGGACAGCTCGTCGCCCTCTACGAGCACAAGGTGTTCGTCCAGGGCGCGGTGTGGAACATCGACTCCTTCGACCAGTGGGGCGTCGAACTCGGCAAGGTCCTCGCCAAGCGCGTCGAACCCGCCCTCACCGACGGCGCCGAGGTCCCCGGCCTGGACGCCTCCACCAAGGCGCTGGTCGCCGCCTACCGGGAGCTGCGCGGGCGGGACTGAGCCGGCCGGGAGCGGCGGGAGGGGGAGGGGCGGTGAGGGCCTGTCGCCCCCACCGCCCCTCCCCCTCCCGTCCTGCAGGATGATCAGGCCGACGCCGACGGATACAGCGACCGCGGCAGCTGCGAAGCCGCCGCCGAGTCGAGCAGCCACAGGGTCCGGGCGCGGCCCCGGGCCCCCGCCGCGGGGGCCTGGATCTCGCCCGCGCCCGACAACGCGATGGCCGCCGCCTCCGCCTTGTCCTCACCGGCCGCGAGGAGCCACACCTCGCGGGCGGCGCGGATCGCCGGGAGGGTGAGCGTCACTCGGGTCGGCGGTGGCTTGGGCGCCCCGCGGACGCCGACCACCGTACGGTCCGTCTCCCGTACTCCCGGGTGTTCGGGGAAGAGCGACGCCACGTGCGTGTCCGGCCCGACGCCCAGCAGCAGGACGTCGAAGGACGGCACCGCGGCGTGGTTCTCGGGGACGGACGCCGCGGCCAGCTCCTGCGCGTACGCGGCGGCGGCGGCCTCCACGTCCGAGCCGTGCGGACCGTCCGACGCCGGCATCGCGTGCACCCGCTCGGGGTCCAGCGGCACCGAGTCGAGCAGCGCCTCGCGCGCCTGGGTGACGTTGCGCTCCGGGTCGCCCTCCGGCAGGAAGCGCTCGTCACCCCACCACAGGTCCAGGCGGGCCCAGTCGACGGCGTCCCG
This sequence comes from Streptomyces sp. WG5, assembly GCF_049974565.1. Classification (NCBI taxonomy): domain Bacteria; kingdom Bacillati; phylum Actinomycetota; class Actinomycetes; order Kitasatosporales; family Streptomycetaceae; genus Streptomyces; species Streptomyces sp. WG5. The sequence goes on from NZ_JBNGGC010000012.1 coordinate 27,361, forward strand.
GGCGGGGGACCCGGCGAGCGCCGCGAGCAGGCCGTTGCCGTTGCGGCCGCCGGTCAGGACCACGGACGCGCTGCCCCGGGAGGCCTGCGCGTCCACGATCTTCGTGATCAGCCGGGCCGCCGCGGCCTCGGCCATCAGCTCCTTGTCGCGGTGCACGACCAGCTGGGGAGTGCTCACTTCGCCGCCGCCTTCTTCACCGGTGTCTTCTCCTGCGCCGCGTCCTTCGCGGGAGCTTTCGCAGCCGCCTGGACGGGAGCGGCGACCGCGACGGCCCCGGAGTCCCCTTTGGCCGGCGTGCCCGAGGCGGTCGGCGCGTTCAGCCGGTCCACCCCGTACCGCAGCGCCGAGGCGTACGTGTCGTCCGGGTCGAGGCGCCGCAGTTCCTCCGCGATCAGCTCGGCCGTCTCGCGGCGCTTGAGCGCCACCGCGCGGGCCGGCTGGCCCTGGATGGACAGGTTCGCCAGCGAGCCGTCGGCCCGGTCCAGGACGACTGGACCGCAGTCGGTGTCCATCCGGACCGCCGTGAGACCCGGACCGTTCGACGCGGAGCGCTGCACCGGCACGCCCAGCCGGTCCGCCAGCCACATCGCCAGCAGTTCGCAGCTCGGGTTGTACTCCTCGCCCTCCACCTCGACCGCCTGCACCTTGCAGTCGACCTGGTCGAGGGCAGCCGCCAGCATCGAGCGCCACGGCGTGATGCGGGTCCAGGACAGGTCGGTGTCGCCCGGCGTGTAGGCGTCGGCGCGGGCGGCCAGCTCCCGTACCGGGTCCTCGCAGGCGTAGGTGTCGGTGACCCGGCGCTGGGCCAGCGCGCCCAGCGGGTCCCCGGCCGGGTCCAGCGGCGCGTTCACCGGCCACCACACCACGACCGGCGCGTCCGGCAGCAGCAGCGGCAGGACCACCGACTGGGCGTGCTCGACGACATCGCCGTAGAGCCGCAGCACGATCGTCTCGCCGGTGCCCGCGTCGGCGCCGAGGCGGACCTCGGCGTCCAGCCGGGACTTCGTGCGGTCCCGCGGCGAACGCGAGACGCGCTTGATGACGACGAGCGTGCGCGACGGGTGCTCGTGCGCGGCGTCGCTCGCGGCCTTCAGCGCGTCGTAGGCGTTCTCCTCGTCGGTGACGATGACCAGCGTGAGCACCATGCCGATGGCCGGGGTGCCGATCGCCCGGCGACCCAGCACCAACGCCTTGTTGATCTTGCTGGCCGTGGTGTCCGTCAGGTCTGTCTTCATGGGCGGCGCCAGCTCCGTCCGTCTCGTTCGAGCATGTGGTCCGCCTCGACGGGTCCCCAGGTGCCGGCCGGGTACCGGGCCGGGGTGCAGTGCTCGTCCCAGTACTCCTCGATCGGGTCGAGGATCTTCCAGGACAGCTCGACCTCCTCGGTCCGCGGGAAGAGGTTCGCGTCGCCGAGCAGCACGTCCAGGATGAGGCGCTCGTACGCCTCCGGGCTGGACTCCGTGAAGGACTCGCCGTACGCGAAGTCCATGGACACGTCCCGGATCTCCATCGACGTGCCCGGCACCTTGGAGCCGAAGCGGACGGTGACGCCCTCGTCGGGCTGGACGCGGATCACGATCGCGTTCGAGCCGAGTTCCTCGGTGGCCGTGGAGTCGAAGGGGGAGTGCGGGGCCCGCTGGAAGACGACCGCGATCTCGGTGACGCGGCGGCCGAGCCGCTTGCCGGTGCGCAGGTAGAAGGGGACGCCCGCCCAGCGCCGGTTGTCGATACCGACCTTGATCGCGGCGTAGGTGTCGGTCTTCGACCTGGGGTCGATGCCCTCTTCCTCCAGGTAGCCGACGGCCTGGGCGCCGCCCTGCCACCCGGCCGTGTACTGGGCGTGCACGGTGTCCCGGCCCAGGTCCTTGGGCAGGCGGACCGCGCCGAGCACCTTGGTCTTCTCCGCGGCCAGCGCGTCCGCGTCGAAGGAGGCGGGCTCCTCCATCGCGGTCAGCGCGAGCAGCTGGAGCAGGTGGTTCTGGATGACGTCGCGGGCGGCGCCGATGCCGTCGTAGTAGCCGGCCCGGCCGCCGATGCCGATGTCCTCGGCCATGGTGATCTGGACGTGGTCGACGTAGGACCGGTTCCAGATCGGCTCGAACATCGTGTTGGCGAAGCGCAGCGCCAGGATGTTCTGGACGGTCTCCTTGCCCAGGTAGTGGTCGATGCGGAAGACCTGGTCCGGGGCGAAGACCTCGTGGACGATCGAGTTGAGCTCCTCGGCGGACTCCAGGTCGTGGCCGAACGGCTTCTCGATCACCGCGCGGCGCCAGGAACCGCTCGACTGGTCGGCCAGCTGGTGCTTCTTCAGCTGCTGGATGACCACGGGGAACGACTTCGGGGGCACCGAGAGGTAGAACGCGAAGTTGCCGCCCGTGCCCTGCGCCTTGTCCAGCTCCTCGATGGTGCCGCGCAGCCGCTCGAACGCCTCGTCGTCGTCGAAGGTGCCCTGGACGAAACGCATGCCCTGGCTGAGCTGCTGCCAGACCTCCTCGCGGAACGGGGTGCGGGAGTGCTCCTTGACGGCGTCGTGCACCACCTGGGCGAAGTCCTCGTGCTCCCAGTCGCGGCGGGCGAAACCGACGAGCGAGAAGCCCGGCGGCAGCAGACCACGGTTGGCGAGGTCGTACACGGCGGGCATGAGCTTCTTGCGGGAGAGGTCACCGGTGACGCCGAAAATGACCAGACCCGACGGCCCCGCGATACGCGGGAGCCGTCGGTCTGCGGGGTCACGCAGCGGGTTGCTGCTTGACAATTTCTAGCCCTCCGAGGGGGCGAGGCGCTTCAGCTCCGCCTCGGTCGACTTCAGCAGGTCGTTCCAGGAGTCCTCGAACTTGTCGACGCCCTCCTTCTCCAGCAGCTGGACCACCTCGTCGTAGCCGATCCCGAGCTTCTCGACCGCGTCGAGGTCGGCACGGGCCTGCTCGTAGGTGCCGGCGACCGTGTTGCCGGTGATCTCGCCGTGGTCCTCGGTGGCGAACAGGGTCGCCTCCGGCATGGTGTTCACCGTGTTGGGTGCGACCAGGTCGGTGACGTACATGGTGTCGCTGTACGCCTTGTCCTTCACGCCGGTCGACGCCCACAGCGGACGCTGCTTGTTGGCGCCGGCCTTCTCCAGGGCGTTCCAGCGGTCGGAGGAGAAGATCTCCTCGTACGCCTGGTAGGCGAGCCGGGCGTTGGCGACGGCGGCCTTGCCGCGCAGGGCCTTGGCCTCGTCGGTGCCGAGCGCGTCGATCCGCTTGTCGATCTCGGTGTCCACGCGGGACACGAAGAAGGACGCCACCGAGTGGATCAGCGACAGGTCCAGGCCGCGCTCCTTGGCCTTCTCCAGGCCGGTCAGGAAGGCGTCCATGACCAGGCGGTAGCGCTCCAGGGAGAAGATCAGCGTGACGTTGACACTGATGCCCAGGCCGATGACCTCGGCGATCGCCGGGATACCGGCCTCGGTCGCCGGGATCTTGATCAGCGTGTTGGGCCGGTCCACCAGCCAGGCGAGCTGCTTGGCCTCGGCGACCGTCGCCTTGGTGTTGTGCGCGAGACGCGGGTCCACCTCGATGGAGACCCGGCCGTCCTTGCCGCCGGTGGCGTCGAAGACGGGGCGCAGGATGTCGGCGGCGTCGCGGACGTCCGCCGTGGTGATCATGCGGATGGCCTCTTCGACCGTGACCTTGCGGAAGGCCAGGTCGGAGAGCTGCTGGTCGTAGCCGTCGCCCTGCGAGATCGCCTTCTGGAAGATCGACGGGTTGGTGGTGACGCCCACGACGTGCTGCTGGTCGATCAGCTCGGCGAGGTTGCCGGACGTGATCCGCTTGCGCGACAGGTCGTCCAGCCAGATCGCGACGCCTTCATCGGAGAGGCGCTTGAGTGCGTCTGTCATGGAAAATGCATCTCCTACGTGTCGTGTACGAGCGTCAGCGCTGGGCTGCGGCGATCGATTCCCGGGCGGCGGCTGCGACGTTCTCGGCAGTGAAGCCGAACTCGCGGAAGAGCACCTTGCCGTCCGCCGAAGCACCGAAGTGCTCCAGGGAAACGATGCGGCCGGCGTCCCCCACGTACTTGTGCCAGGTCAGGCCGATCCCGGCCTCCACCGCGACGCGGGCCTTCACGGACGGGGGCAGGACGCTGTCCCGGTACCCCTGGTCCTGCTGCTCGAACCACTCGACGCACGGCACGGACACCACACGGGTCGGCACACCGTCGGCCTGGAGCGCCTCACGGGCCTCGACGGCGACGTGCACCTCGGAACCGGTGGCGATGAGGACCACCTCGGGCTCGCCGCCCTCGGCCTCGAACAGGACGTAGCCGCCCTTGGCCGCGTCCTCGTTCGGCTCGTACGTCGGCACGCCCTGGCGGGTCAGCGCCAGACCGTGCGGCTGGCCCTTGCCGAACTCCTTCGTCCAGCGCCCCAGGATCTCGCGCCAGGCGATGGCCGTCTCGTTGGCGTCCGCCGGGCGGACCACGTTCAGGCCCGGGATGGCGCGCAGCGAGGCGAGGTGCTCGACGGGCTGGTGGGTCGGGCCGTCCTCGCCCAGGCCGATGGAGTCGTGCGTCCACACGTACGTCACCGGCAGGTGCATGAGCGCCGACAGCCGCACCGCGTTGCGCATGTAGTCGGAGAACACCAGGAAGGTGCCGCCGTAGATGCGGGTGTTGCCGTGCAGGGCGATGCCGTTCATCTCCGCGGCCATCGCGTGCTCGCGGATACCGAAGTGGATGGTGCGGCCGTACGGGTCGGCCTCCGGCAGCGGGTTGCCCGCCGGGAGGAAGGACGACGTCTTGTCGATCGTCGTGTTGTTCGAGCCGGCCAGGTCGGCCGAGCCGCCCCACAGCTCCGGGATGATGGCGCCGAGCGCCTGGAGCACCTTGCCGGAGGCGGCCCGGGTGGCGACACCCTTGCCCGTCTCGAAGACCGGGATCTTCTCCTCCCAGCCCTGGGGGAGCTCGCCCTTGGCGACGCGGTCGTACTCGGCGGCGCGCTCCGGGTTGCTGTCCCGCCACTGCTGGAAGGACTTCTCCCACACCGCGCGGGCCGCCTGGCCCTTCTCCAGCGCCTTGCGGGTGTGGCCGATGACCTCGTCGGAGACCTCGAAGGTCTTCTCCGGGTCGAAGCCCAGGACCCGCTTGGTCGCCGCGACCTCGTCGTCGCCGAGCGCCGAGCCGTGCGCGGCCTCGGTGTTCTGCGCGTTCGGGGCGGGCCAGGCGATGATCGAGCGCATGGCGATGAAGGACGGCCGGTCGGTGACCCGCTTCGCCGCCTCGATCGCGTCGTAGAGCGCGTTCGGGTCCAGGTCGCCGTCCGGCTTCGGGGCGACGCGCTGCACGTGCCAGCCGTACGCCTCGTACCGCTTGCAGGTGTCCTCGGAGACGGCGGTCTCGGTGTCGCCCTCGATCGAGATGTGGTTGTCGTCCCACAGCAGGACCAGGTTGCCGAGCTTCTGGTGGCCCGCGAGGGAGGAGGCCTCGGCGGAGATGCCCTCCTGGAGGCAGCCGTCACCGGCGATGCAGTAGACGAAGTGGTCGAACGGGGAGGTGCCCTCGGCGGCCTCCGGGTCGAACAGGCCGCGCTCGTAGCGGGCGGCCATCGCCATACCCACCGCGTTGGCGACACCCTGGCCCAGCGGGCCGGTCGTCGTCTCCACACCCGTGGTGTGGCCGTACTCCGGGTGCCCGGGGGTCTTGGAGCCCCAGGTCCGGAAGGACTCGAGGTCCGCCAGCTCCAGGCCGAAGCCGGCCAGGTACAGCTGGGTGTAGAGAGTCAGGGACGAATGGCCGGCGGACAGTACGAAACGGTCGCGTCCGACCCAGTCCGCGTCGGCGGGGTCGTGCCGCATCACCTTCTGGAAGAGGGTGTAGGCGGCGGGCGCCAGGCTCATCGCCGTACCCGGATGGCCGTTGCCAACCTTCTGTACGGCATCGGCGGCCAGGACGCGGGCGGTGTCCACGGCCCGCTGGTCCAGTTCGGTCCACTCGAGGTCTGTGGTGGTCGGCTTGGTGCTCACCCTGAGTCAGGGCTCCTCTCCACATGTCGGATGCCGGTGCACGTGGGCGCCCACCGGCTGCCGGCGCGTCCGTGAGTCGGCCGGCCGTTGTCGAGCCTACCCCCGTAAGTACGTGCGTTTTTCCCCTGGAAACAAGACTGCCGGGACTCCTCCGGATCCGCCTGTCGACTGGGCGAAACCGCATTCGGCATGTGAATACGGGCCCGCTCATCTGACCGCTCAATCGACTCTGTGCACGCACGTCGGAGCACCCCTCTCAACACGACCCCACCCCCGCGAGGGCCGAGGTATGGGCAACGTCTAAAGTGGCGTGGTACGCGCGAGCCTTTACCGCGACTTCACGCGGTGGGGCTTGCTGGGATGTCTCTGTCAGGGGTGTGCGTGACGGCCGTTGAATCCCGTCCTGCGGGGGTTATCGGGACGAACCAGAGCCCGAGTCACCGGCCGTTCGGGGCCCGTGTCAAGGCGTTCGTGGCGCTGACCAAGCCGCGGATCATCGAGCTTCTGCTGATCACCACCGTTCCGGTGATGTTCCTCGCCGAGCAGGGTGTTCCGGATCTGAAGCTGGTGCTGCTGACCTGCGTCGGCGGTTACCTGTCCGCGGGCGGCGCCAACGCGCTGAACATGTACATCGACCGCGACATCGACGCGCTGATGGACCGGACCTCGCAGCGCCCGCTGGTGACCGGCATGGTCAGTCCGGCCGAATGCCTCGTCTTCGGCATCACCCTGGCCATCGTCTCGACACTGTTGTTCGGCTTCACCGTCAACTGGCTGTCGGCCTGGCTCTCGCTCGGCGCGCTCCTCTTCTACGTCGTCGTCTACACGATGATCCTCAAGCGCCGCACCTCGCAGAACATCGTCTGGGGCGGCATCGCCGGCTGCCTTCCGGTCCTCATCGGCTGGTCGGCCGTGACCAACTCGATGTCCTGGGCGCCCATCATCCTGTTCGGGGTGATGTTCTTCTGGACGCCGCCGCACTACTGGCCGCTGTCCATGAAGGTCAAGGAGGACTACGCGCGCGTCGGCGTGCCGATGCTCCCGGTCATCGCCTCGAACAAGGTCGTCGCCCGGCAGATCGTCATCTACAGCTGGGTGATGGTCGCCGTGTCCCTGCTGCTGACGCCGCTCGGCTACACCGGCTGGTTCTACACGGCGGTCGCCCTGCTGGCCGGCGGCATGTGGCTGTGGGAGGCGCACGGGCTGCAGAACCGCGCCAAGGCCGAGGTGACGGGCGGCAAGCTCAAGGAGATGCGGCTCTTCCACTGGTCGATCACCTATGTGTCGGTGCTGTTCCTGGCGATCGCGGTGGATCCCTTCCTGCGCTGAGTGCTCGTGCGACGGGCGGGGTGCGTGGCCGAGACCACGCACCCCGCCCGTCGCCGTTCGGTCTACCCGTCGGTAGCATCCTGGTCATGGCAGACACGCAGCAGGTTGACACGAAGGCCGGGTGGGCCGAGCGGTGGGCCGAACACCGGCTGACCCGGATGGCCGGGCGGATCGACGCCTTCGCCAAGGCGCACGGCGGCGCCGAGGCCCAGGTCGCCTACCTCGGTGAGCGCGGCGCCCGGATCGTGCTCGTCGGCGAGGACGGCGCCTGGGGCGACCTCGTCGCGCGCTCCTACGACAGTGCCCGGAAGGCCGTCGAGAAGTCCGGGATCACCGTCCACGACGACTTCGACGGCGAGTTCGCGGCCAAGGTGACGACCGGCCCCTACGAGTGGTCGCGCATGGCGGGCATCCAGGTGGGCGGGCCGAGCAACACCTGAGGGCGGGTTCACCCGTTAGGACCGTAGGAAGCCGCACGGCGCACGGGCCGCAAGGCGCGCGAGCCGTACGGCACACGGTCCCAGCAGGGGGAGTCCGGATGATCGAAACGCCGTCCCTGGTGGACCAGTACTGCCACGGCGTTCTGAGAACGGAGCTGGGCCTCGGCACCTTCGAGGCCCAGCTGGCACGCACCGAGGGTCCGCCCGCCCCGGGCACCACCCTGTTCGACACCCAGACCGGCTTCGCGGTACGCCGCTGGTGCCCGCCCCTGCTCGGCCTGGAACCGCACTGTCCGCCCGCCCACTACCTGGCCCGGCGCCGAGAGCTCGGCGTCCTGGAGGCGGACCGCAGGCTGCTGCGCGGCAGCGGCATCACCACCTACCTGGTCGACGCGGGCCTGCCCGGCGACCTCACGGGACCCGCGGAGATGGCCGCCGCCGCGGACGCCGACGCCCACGAGATCGTGCGCCTGGAACTGCTGGCCGAGCAGGTCGCCGACACCTCCGGCACCGTCGACTCCTTCCTCTCCAACCTCGCCGAGGCGGTGCACGGCGCCGCCGCGAACGCGGTCGCCTTCACCTCCGTCGCGGGCGTACGGCACGGTCTGGCACTGGCACCGGAACCCCCCGGACCGGGCGAGGTGCGCGGCGCCGCCGCCCGCTGGCTGACGGGGCGCGAGGTCGGCGGCGAGCTGAGCGACCCGGTGCTGCTGCGGCACCTGCTGTGGAGCGCCGTCGCCTCGGGCCTGCCGATCCAGCTGCACGCGGGGCTCGGCGAGCCGGGCCTGCGCATCGACCGCACCGACCCGGTCCTGCTGACGGACTTCGTGCGGGCCACCGCGGGCCTCGGCACCGACCTGGTCCTGCTGCACAGCTACCCGTACCACCGCCACGCCGCCCACCTCGCCGGAGTCTTCCCGCACGTCTACGCCGACTCGGGCGCCGCCCTGCTACGTACCGGCGCCCGGGCCGCGACGGTCCTCGCGGAGATCCTGGAACTGGCGCCCTTCGGCAAGGTCCTCTTCTCCAGCGGCGCCCAGGGACTGCCCGAACTGCACGTGGTCGCCGCCCGCCTGTTCCGCGAGGCCCTGGGACGGGTGCTGGGTACCTGGGTGGCCGAGGAGGCGTGGGCGCCCAGGGACGCGCAGCGGGTGGCGGGGATGATCGCGTCGGGGAACGCGGGGCGGGTGTACGGCCTGGAGTGAATCGCGGACAATGCGCGGATGCCGACCGACACGCTGCTCGATCGCTTCCTCCAGGGACTCGGACCTCTCGCCCCCGTCGCCGTCTGGGCCCACGGCTCACTGGCCGGCGGCGACTACCGGGAAGGCCGGAGCGACCTCGACCTGATCGCGGTCCTGGACCGCCCGGTCACCGCCCGCACGGCCTGGCGGCTGGGACTGCTCCACGCCCGACTGCGCGCCGCGCCGCTCGCGGCACAGCTGCACTGCACCTACCTGTCGCCCGACTCCGTCGCGGGCTCCGCACGGCGCCACCTGACCTGGGCCCACGGGCGGCTGTTCAAACGGCCGGTCACCCCGGTCACCCGGCGCGAGCTGCACACCTTCGGGCGCGTCCTGTACGGGGAGTCACCGGGGACCGTGCTGCCGCCCGTCTCCGACACCGAACTGGCCGGGTTCGTCGTCCGGGACCAGCGGGACTTCTGGCGGCCGGCCGTGCGCCGGGGCGGGCTGTGGCGGCAGGACGTCTGGGTCGACCTGGGTCTGCTCACCTTCGCCCGCGCCACCGTCACGCTGCGGGACGGCAGCCTGATCTCCAAGCGGCAGGCCCTCACGGAACTCCGCGGCCTGGGAGCGCCCGGCGAGGTCGTCGGGGACATCGAACGGCGCCGCTACGGGAACCCCGTGCCGCCCACCGCCGATTGGACCGTCCGCCGCGGTGAACTGACCCGGGACTACCTGGGGCCGGCCATCGACACGCTGGTCGCCTCGTACTCCTGAACCGGCGCCCCGGGCAGCGCCGCCTCCGGCCGCTCGCGCAGCGCCAGCAGCACCCTCAGCGCCGCGATCCACATCACGCACGAGCCGAACATGTGCAGGCCGACCAGGACCTCGGGAAGATCGGTGAAGTACTGCACGTAGCCGATGGCGCCCTGGGCGAGCAGCACCAGGAACAGGTCACGGGTGCGGGCCAGCGGGCCCTTGGGCGCGTCGACCGCCTTCAGGACGAACCACAGGGCGAACGTCAGCGTCACCACGACCCACGCCAGGACGGCGTGCACCTTGCTCACCGTCTCCCAGTCGACCGGCATCCGCGGCACGTCACTGGAGTCACCCGCGTGCGGTCCGGCCCCGGTGACCACCGTGCCGACCGCGATCAGCAGCACGGAGACGCCGATCATCGCCCACACCAGCTGCTGGACCGCCTTGCCGACCAGGGGGCGCGGTGCCGCGTCGCCCTCCCGGGTGCGCTGCCACATCACGGTCGCGACGGCGATCAGCGCGGTCGACAGCAGGAAGTGGGACGCGACGGTGTACGGGTTGAGGCCCACCAGGACCACGATGCCGCCGAGGATCGCGTTGCCCATCACGATCCAGAACTGCAGCCAGCCCAGCCGCGTCAGTCCGCGCCGGTACGGCTTCTGCGACCGCGCGGCGATGATCGCCCAGCCGACCGCGGCGCACAGCACGTAGGTCAGCAGGCGGTTGCCGAACTCGATGACGCCGTGCAGGCCCATCTCGCTGGTGGTGGTCAGCGAGTCGTCGGTGCACTTGGGCCAGGTCGGGCAGCCGAGGCCCGAGCCGGTCAGGCGCACGGCACCGCCGGTGACGACGATGGCGACCGCCATGACGAGCGCGGCGAGGGCCGCCCGCCGGACCGTCCGGGGCTCCGGGGTCCAGCGTGCGGCGATGAAGGCGAGCGGATTGCGCACGGCGGCTGCGGCGTCGGCACGGGTCACGTTTGGCACGCCGTCCATCGTAGGCGCCCGCTTGTGCACGCTTTCACGAGGGTCCGTCTCCGGCACGCGGACCCGCTTCCGTCCCATGTCCGACTACTCCCAGCGGAAGAGCTTCCCGGCCGCCGCGAGCCCCACGACCGCCCAGACGGCGAGGATCCCCAGGTCTCCCCAGGGCACCCCGGCCCCGTGCTGGAGGACGTCCCGCAGCCCGTCCGACAGGGCGGAGATCGGCAGCAGCCCCAGCACGCCCTGCGCCGCGTCCGGGAACCTGTCCAGCGGCACGATCACCCCGCCGCCCACGAGGAGCAGCAGGAAGACCAGGTTGGCGGCGGCCAGCGTGGCCTCCGCCTTCAGCGTGCCCGCCATGAGCAGCCCGAGCCCGGAGAAGGCGGCCGTGCCGAGGACCAGGAGCAGCAGTACGGTGAACGGGTTGCCGTGCGGCGTCCAGCCCAGCGCGAAGGCGATCACCGTCAGCAGGACGATCTGGAGCACCTCGGTGACCAGGACGGACACCGTCTTCGCGGTCATCAGGGCCCAGCGCGGCAGCGGCGAGGCGGCCAGCCGCTTCAGCACCCCGTACCGGCGCTCGAAGCCGGTGCCGATGGCCTGCCCGGTGAACGCCGTCGACATCACGGCGAGGGCCAGGACGCCGGGCGCGAGGAAGTCGACGGCCTCCCCGGCGCCGGTGTCGATGATGTCCACGGAGCTGAACAGGACGAGCAGCAGCGTCGGGATGACCACCGTCAGCAGCAGCTGCTCGCCGTTGCGCAGCAGCATCTTCGTCTCGAGCACGGCCTGGGCGGCGATCATGCGGCCGAGCGGCGCGGCGCCGGGCTTCGGCGTGTAGGTGCCGGTGGTGGTGGTCACGAGCGCAGCTCCTTGCCGGTCAGCTCCAGGAAGACGTCCTCCAGGGTGTGCCGCTCCACCGAGATCCGGTCCGGCATCACCCCGTGCTGGGCGCACCAGGAGGTCACCGTGGCGAGCAGCTGGGGGTCGATCTTGCCGTTGACGCGGTAGGAGCCGGGGGTCAGCTCGGCGGCCGCGGAGTCCGCGGGAAGCGCCTTGAGCAGGGACGCGACGTCCAGTCCGGGCCGGCCGGAGAACCGCAGGGTGTTCTCGGCGCCGCCGCGGCACAGTTCCTCGGGCGAGCCCTGCGCGATGACCCGGCCGGCGTCGATGATGGCGACGTCGTCGGCCAGCTGCTCGGCCTCGTCCATGTGGTGGGTGGTGAGGATCACCGAGACGCCGTCGCCGCGCAGGTCCCGTACGAGGTCCCAGGTGGCGCGGCGGGCCTGCGGGTCGAGGCCGGCGGTCGGCTCGTCCAGGAACACCAGCTCCGGGCGGCCGACCACGGCCATCGCGAGGGCGAGCCGCTGCTGCTGCCCGCCGGAGAGCCTGCGGTACGTCGTCCGGCCGCACGAGCCCAGCCCGAGCCGCTCGATCAGCGCGTCGACGTCCAGCGGGTGGGCGTGCAGCTTCGCCACGTGGCGCAGCATCTCGTCCGCGCGGGCGCCGGAGTAGACGCCGCCGGACTGGAGCATCACGCCGATCCGGGGCCGCAGCTCGGAGCCCTCGCGCACCGGGTCGAGGCCCAGGACGCGCACCGTGCCGGAGTCCGGCCTCCGGTACCCCTCGCAGGTCTCGACCGTGGTCGTCTTGCCCGCCCCGTTGGGGCCGAGCACGGCGGTGACACCCGCCCGGGCCGCCAGGTCGAGGCCGTCCACCGCGGTCTTCGTGCCGTACCGCTTCACCAGGGCCTGGACCTGGACCACGGGCTCGCTTCGCATGGGTCACGAGTCTAGGTACGCGGGCCGGGACTCCGGCGCGCGGGTGCGGGGATCTCCTTCGCAGGGGTGGGCGTACGGCGCGGTCGCGGGCCGGTGGGTGCCGGCGCGCAGGGTCGGCGTACGGCGCCCACGCGGGCCCGTGCGTGGGCGCACCCGGCGCTCGCGGCCGCCCGCGCCGTCACTCGCGGGGCCGGTGCAGCGGCAGCCACCGTTCCGCGTAGGCGACCGCGTCCGCCAGCGGGAACAGCCGTGCGGTGGCCGCTCCGACCCTCCCGCGGACGACGGGCCGGTCCCGCTCGAAGTCGTGCCCCAGCTCGTCGAAACGGTCCGAGGTGATCGACACCTCGGTGACCCGCTCCCAGCCCACCGGCCCCGGCCGCCCCACCTCCACCAGCGGGGACGGAGTCCGGTACTCGGCGAGGTGGAAGGCCGTGCAGGCCTCGTAGCCCGTGCCGAGCAGCAGCACCCGGGCGCCCAGCCGCTCCAGGGTCGCCAGCGGACTGCGCTCGCCCAGCCGGCAGTCGGTGGCGTGCCCGGCGACCACCTCGGCGGCGCGGGGCCCGACGGCCGCGAAGGAGGTCTGCGGATGCGCGCTGCGCAGGGCGCCCGGCCAGGTGCGCACGGTCTCGGGGAGCACCCCGACCCCGAGCGAGGGCGTGATCAGCGGGTCGTAGGCCGGCATCGCGGCGCGGATGGTGTCCCACCACTCCTCGGGCACCGGCGGGTTCTGCCACAGGGCGGGGTCCGAGAGGTCACTGGTCTGGGCGGGGACCACCAGGGTGCCGTCCGGACCGAGCGCGTCGAGCAGTCCCTGGACGACCGCGACGGGACCTCCGCAGACCCAGCCGAGGGAGCTGAGGGAGGAGTGCACGAGGAGGGTGTCGTCGGTCCGCACGCCCAGCTCGCGCAGCCCGGCGGCGATCGTGCCGCGGGTGATGAGTGGGCCGGTGGGAGGGGGTGCGGGCATGCCGGGGAGTGTCCCGCAGGCTCGCCCGGGCCGCCACCGGATCGATCGACCGGAGATCGTTTCCGCAGGTCAGATTAGGTATGCCTAAGTGACGCAGGGCACCGTCGGATGATCCGGACGCGGCTTGCCCGCCTCGACGGAATTACGCAACAATGGCGTTGTGAAAAACGTTGGCGAGGCTCCGCAGGAGGAACTCGCGACCGGTGAGCGGTCCACCCGCAACCGTGTCGCGCGCTCCATCCTGGACCACGGGCCGTCGACCGTCGCGGAGCTCGCCGGGCGTCTGGGCCTGACCCAGGCCGCCGTCCGGCGCCACCTCGACGCGCTGGTCGCCGACGACGTGGTCGAAGCCCGTGAGCAGCGGGTCTACGGCACGCGCACGCGCGGACGGCCCGCGAAGGTCTTCTCGCTCACCGACTGCGGCCGGGACGCCTTCGACCAGTCGTACGACAAGCTGGCCGCGGACGCCCTGCGCTGGATCGCCGAGCAGGAGGGCGGGGAGCAGGCGATCGCCGCCTTCGCCCGCGCCCGGATCGCCGGCCAGGCGGGCGCGTACCGCAAGGCGGTCGAGTCCGCCGCCCCGGACAAGCGCGCCGAAGCACTGGCCAAGGCCCTCAGCGCGGACGGGTACGCTGCTACCGCGCGGAGCGCACCCCACCCCCAGCAGGGCGAGCAGCTGTGCCAGCACCACTGCCCGGTCGCCCACGTCGCAGAGCAGTTTCCGCAGCTGTGCGAGGCGGAGACGGAATTTTTCGCCGAGCTGCTCGGTACTCATGTACAGCGGCTCGCGACCATCGCACACGGCGACGGGGTCTGCACCACGTTCATTCCGAAGACTTCGCACGCGCCGCCCACGGCGCGCGCGCCCAAGAACACCGCTAACGCATCTGCAAGCACGGCCGGGAGGAACCCCGCATGACTCTCCCCACGGAGACTGCTCACCCCGAGCTCGAGGGCCTGGGCAAGTACGAATACGGCTGGGCCGACTCCGACACGGCCGGCGCCTCTGCCAAGCGCGGCATCAACGAGGACGTCGTCCGCGACATCTCCGCGAAGAAGAACGAGCCGGAGTGGATGACCAAGCTCCGCCTCAAGGGCCTGCGCCTCTTCGAGAAGAAGCCCATGCCGAACTGGGGCTCGGACCTGTCGGGCATCGACTTCGACAACATCAAGTACTTCGTGCGCTCCACGGAGAAGCAGGCGGAGTCCTGGGAGGACCTGCCCGAGGACATCAAGAACACGTACGACAAGCTCGGCATCCCCGAGGCGGAGAAGCAGCGCCTCGTCGCCGGTGTCGCGGCCCAGTACGAGTCCGAGGTCGTCTACCACCAGATCCGCGAGGACCTGGAGGAGCAGGGCGTCATCTTCCTCGACACCGACACGGCGCTGAAGGAGCACCCCGAGCTCTTCAAGGAGTACTTCGGGACCGTCATCCCCGTCGGTGACAACAAGTTCGCCTCGCTGAACAGCGCGGTGTGGTCCGGCGGCTCCTTCATCTACGTGCCGAAGGGCGTGCACGTCGAGATCCCGCTCCAGGCCTACTTCCGTATCAACACGGAGAACATGGGCCAGTTCGAGCGGACCCTGATCATCGTCGACGAGGGTGCCTACGTGCACTACGTCGAGGGCTGCACCGCCCCGATCTACAAGTCGGACTCGCTGCACAGCGCCGTGGTCGAGATCATCGTCAAGAAGAACGCCCGCTGCCGCTACACGACCATCCAGAACTGGTCGAACAACGTCTACAACCTGGTCACCAAGCGCGCCGTGGCGTACGAGGGCGCGACCATGGAGTGGATCGACGGCAACATCGGCTCCAAGGTGACGATGAAGTACCCGGCCGTCTACCTGATGGGCGAGCACGCCAAGGGCGAGACCCTGTCCATCGCCTTCGCGGGCGAGGGCCAGCACCAGGACGCCGGCTCCAAGATGGTCCACATGGCGCCGAACACGTCCTCCAACATCGTCTCGAAGTCCGTGGCGCGCGGCGGCGGCCGTACCTCCTACCGCGGTCTCGTCGAGATCGGCGAGGGCGCCCACGGCTCCAAGTCGAACGTGCTGTGCGACGCGCTGCTCGTCGACACCATCTCCCGCTCCGACACGTACCCCTACGTGGACGTCCGCGAGGACGACGTGTCCATGGGCCACGAGGCGACCGTCTCCAAGGTCTCCGAGGACCAGCTCTTCTACCTGATGAGCCGCGGTCTGAGCGAGTTCGAGGCGATGGCGATGATCGTGCGCGGCTTCGTCGAGCCGATCGCCAAGGAGCTGCCGATGGAGTACGCCCTCGAGCTCAACCGGCTGATCGAGCTGCAGATGGAAGGCGCGGTCGGTTAAGGCCCGCCCCCGAAGCAGTCGCCAGATTTCTGACGTAGGAAGAGAGCAGACCGACAGCCATGGCTGAGGCTCAGAACATCCCCGTGGGGTCCACCACCGCGGGCCAGATCGCGGTGGCCGCCGAGTCGACCGTCGCCACGCGCATGAGCGCACCCGCGTCCTTCGACGTGGCGGACTTCCCCGTCCCCCACGGCCGTGAGGAGGAGTGGCGGTTCACGCCGCTGGAGCGGCTGCGCGGGCTGCACGACGGCACCGCGGTCGCCACCGGCGACGGCGTCAAGGTCGACATCGACGCCCCCGAGGGCGTCGTCGTCGAGACCGTCGGCCGCGACGACGCGCGCATCGGCAGGGCGGGCACCCCGGCGGACCGGGTCGCCGCCCAGGCCTACTCGGCGTTCGAGAAGGCCGGCGTGATCACCGTCCCCAAGGAGACGGTCCTCACCGAGCCGATCCGCATCGCCGTGCACGGCGAGGGCGGCACCGCCTACGCCCACCAGGTCGTCGAGCTGGGCGCCTTCGCCGAGGCCGTGGTCGTCATCGACCACACCGGTGACGCGGTGCTCGCCGCCAACGTCGACTACGTCCTGGGCGACGGCGCCAAGCTGACCGTCGTCTCCGTCCAGGACTGGGACGACAAGGCCGTGCACGCCGGCCAGCACAACGCGCTGATCGGCCGGGACGCCGGCTTCAAGTCGTTCGTCGTCACCTTCGGCGGTGACCTGGTCCGGCTCCACCCGCGCGTCGCCTACGCCGGCCCCGGCGGCGAGGCCGAGCTGTTCGGCCTGTACTTCACCGACGCCGGCCAGCACCAGGAGCACCGCCTCCTGGTCGACCACAACGTCCCGCACTGCAAGTCCAACGTCGTCTACAAGGGCGCGCTGCAGGGCGACGACGCGCACGCGGTCTGGATCGGCGACGTGCTCATCGAGGCCGCGGCCGAGGGCACCGACACCTACGAGATGAACCGCAACCTCGTCCTTACGGACGGCGCGCGGGTCGACTCGGTGCCGAACCTGGAGATCGAGACCGGCGAGATCGTCGGCGCCGGCCACGCCTCCGCCACCGGCCGCTTCGACGACGAGCAGCTCTTCTACCTGATGGCGCGCGGCATCCCCGAGATCGACGCCCGCCGCCTGGTGGTCCGCGGCTTCTTCGCCGAACTGGTCCAGCAGATCGGTGTCCCGGACATCGAGGAGCGTCTGCTCGCCAAGATCGACGAGGAGCTGGAGGCGTCGGTCGCATGACCTTCGTACGCGTCTGTGGAGCGGACGAGCTGGAGGAGGACACCCCCAAGCGGGTGGAACTCGACGGCACGCCGGTCTCCGTCGTGCGCACCGAGGGCGAGATCTTCGCGATCCACGACATCTGCTCGCACGCGAACGTCTCGCTCGCCGAGGGCGAGGTCGACGACTGCCACATCGAGTGCTGGCTGCACGGCTCGCGCTTCGACCTCCGCTCGGGCAAGCCCGACAGTCTTCCGGCGACGCGCCCCGTCCCCGTATACCCCGTAAAGATCGAAGGGGACGACGTACTCGTCTCCCTCACCCAGGAGTCCTGAGGCACCCATGGCAACGCTTGAAATCCGAGACCTGCACGTCACCGTCGAGGCCGACAACGCCACGAAGGAGATCCTCAAGGGCGTCGACCTCACCGTGAAGCAGGGCGAGACGCACGCCATCATGGGCCCCAACGGCTCCGGCAAGTCGACCCTCGCCTACTCGCTCGCGGGTCACCCCAAGTACACGATCACCGGCGGCACCGTCACCCTCGACGGCGAGGACGTCCTGGAGATGTCCGTCGACGAGCGCGCCCGCGCCGGCCTCTTCCTGGCCATGCAGTACCCGGTCGAGGTCCCCGGCGTCTCGGTCTCCAACTTCCTGCGCACCTCCGCCACCGCCGTCCGCGGCGAGGCCCCCAAGCTGCGCACCTGGGTGAAGGAGGTCAAGGAGGCCATGGAGCGCCTCAACATGGACCCCGCCTTCGCCGAGCGCAACGTCAACGAGGGCTTCTCCGGCGGTGAGAAGAAGCGCCACGAGATCCTCCAGTTGGAGCTGCTCAAGCCGAAGGTCGCGATCCTCGACGAGACCGACTCCGGACTCGACGTCGACGCCCTGCGCGTCGTCTCCGAGGGCGTCAACCGGGTCCGCGAGACCGGCGAGGTCGGCACCCTGCTGATCACGCACTACACGCGCATCCTGCGCTACATCAAGCCCGACCACGTCCACGTCTTCGCGAACGGCCGCATCGCCGAGTCGGGCGGCGCCGAGCTGGCCGACAAGCTGGAGGCCGAGGGTTACGAGGCGTACACGAAGGGCGGCGCATCCGAGTGACACAGCTGCCGGGCCTCCTCGACACCGAGGCGATCCGCAAGGACTTCCCCATCCTGGACCGCAGGGTCCACGACGGGCAGAAGCTCGTCTATCTCGACAACGCCGCGACCTCGCAGACCCCCCGCCAGGTCATCGACGTGCTCAACGAGTACTACGAGCAGCACAACGCCAACGTCCACCGTGGCGTGCACGTCCTCGCCGAGGAGGCCACGGAGCTGTACGAGGGCGCGCGCGACAAGGTCGCGGAGTTCATCAACGCGCCCTCGCGCGACGAGGTGATCTTCACCAAGAACGCCTCGGAGTCGCTCAACCTCGTCGCGAACATGCTGGGCTGGGCCGACGAGCCCTACCGCGTGGACCACGACACCGAGATCGTCATCACGGAGATGGAGCACCACTCCAACATCGTGCCGTGGCAGCTGCTGGCGCAGCGCACCGGCGCGAAGCTCCGCTGGTTCGGCCTCACGGACGACGGCCGCCTGGACCTCTCGAACATCGACGAGGTCATCACGGAGAAGACGAAGATCGTCTCCTTCGTGCTGGTCTCCAACATCCTGGGCACCCAGAACCCGGTCGAGGCGATCGTGCGCCGCGCCCAGGAGGTCGGCGCCCTCGTGTGCATCGACGCCTCCCAGGCCGCGCCGCACATGCCGATGGACGTACAGGCCCTCCAGGCCGACTTCGTGGCCTTCACCGGCCACAAGATGTGCGGCCCGACGGGCATCGGCGTCCTGTGGGGCCGCCAGGAACTGCTGGAGGACCTCCCGCCCTTCCTCGGCGGCGGCGAGATGATCGAGACGGTCTCGATGCACTCCTCCACGTACGCCCCGGCCCCCCACAAGTTCGAGGCGGGCACGCCCCCGGTCGCGCAGGCGGTCGGTCTGGGCGCGGCGATCGACTACCTCAACTCGATCGGCATGGACAAGGTCCTGGCCCACGAGCACGCGCTCACCGAGTACGCGGTGAAGCGGCTGCTGGAGGTCCCCGACCTGCGCATCATCGGCCCGACGACGGCCGAGGAGCGCGGTGCGGCGATCAGCTTCACACTCGGCGACATCCACCCGCACGACGTGGGCCAGGTACTCGACGAGCAGGGCATCGCGGTCCGGGTCGGCCACCACTGCGCCCGCCCCGTCTGCCTCCGCTACGGAATTCCTGCGACCACGCGAGCGTCGTTCTATCTGTACTCCACGCCGGCCGAGATCGACGCACTGGTCGACGGCCTGGAGCACGTACGGAACTTCTTCGGCTGACGGGACGAGCGAAGAGCATGAAGCTGGACTCCATGTACCAGGAAGTCATCCTGGACCACTACAAGAACCCGCACGGGCGTGGTCTGAGGGATGGCGACGCCGAGGTGCACCACGTCAACCCGACGTGCGGTGACGAGATCACGCTGCGCGTGAAGTACGACGGTACGACGATCAGCGACGTCAGCTACGAGGGGCAGGGCTGCTCGATCAGCCAGGCGAGCGCCTCCGTGCTGAACGACCTGCTGGTCGGCAAGGACCTCGCCCAGGCGCAGCGGATCCAGGAGACCTTCCTGGAGCTGATGCAGTCCAAGGGCAGGATCGAGCCGGACGACGCGATGGAGGAGGTCCTGGAGGACGCGGTCGCGTTCGCCGGGGTCTCGAAGTACCCGGCCCGGGTCAAGTGCGCCCTGCTGAGCTGGATGGCCTGGAAGGACGCGACGGCCCAGGCACTGGACGGCGCCGACGCCGAGAAGGAGACGACGGCATGAGCGAGACCGTGGAAATGAAGCCGGCCTCGGAGGAGGAGGTCCGCGAAGCCCTGCTGGACGTCGTGGACCCCGAGCTGGGCATCGACGTCGTCAACCTGGGCCTGATCTACGGCGTCCACATCGACGACGCGAACATCGCGACCATCGACATGACCCTGACGTCGGCGGCCTGTCCGCTGACGGACGTGATCGAGGACCAGGCCAAGTCCGCCACGGACGGCCTCGTCAGCGAGCTGCGCATCAACTGGGTCTGGATGCCGCCGTGGGGCCCGGACAAGATCACGGACGACGGCCGCGAGCAGCTGCGCGCGCTCGGCTTCAACGTCTGAGACGCTCCCGCACCGCTTCACGAAACGGCGACGCCCCCGGGCGTCGCCGTTTCCGTGTGCGCACCCGCCGCCGTTATGTACGCTCGTACACATGGGATATCTGCTCCTGGCCGGAGCCATAGCCGCCGAGGTCGCCGGCACGACCGCCATGAAGTACAGCGAGGGCTTCAGCAGGCTGGGCCCCTCGGTGCTGACGGCACTCGCGTACGTGCTCTCCTTCGCGCTGCTCGCCCAGACCCTGAAGGTCCTCGCCGTCGGCACGGCGTACGCCATCTGGGCCGGCGTGGGCACCGCCGCCATCGCCGCGATCGGCGTGGCGTTCATGGGTGAGGGGATGACCGTCACCAAGGCCGCCGGCATCGCGCTGATCATCATCGGCGTGGTCGTCCTCAACCTGGGCGGCGCGCACTGATGTCCCGGCGCCACGACCCCGAGCGGCGCCGGCGCATCATCGACGCGGCGATCCGGGTCGTCGGGCGCAAGGGCATCGCCGGTCTCAGCCACCGCACCGTCGCCGCCGAGGCGGACGTCCCCCTCGGCTCGACGACATACCACTTCGCGACGCTGGACGAACTCCTGGTCGCCGCCCTGCGCCAGGCGAACGAGGGCTTCGCCAAGGTGATCGCCGCCCACCCGGCACTGTCGGACCCGGACACCGACCTGCCCGCCGAACTCGCCCGCGTCCTCGGCGAGTGGCTGGGCGGCGACCGCACGGGCGTCGAGCTGGAGTACGAGCTGTACCTGGCCGCCCTGCGCCGCCCCGCCCTGCGCCCGGTCGCCGCGGAGTGGGCCGAGGGCGTGGCCGCCACCCTGGCGTCCCGCACGGACCCGGTGACGGCGCGGGCGCTGGTGGCGCTGATGGACGGGATCTGCCTCCAGGTGCTGCTGACGGGGGCCCCGTACGACGAGGGGTACGCGCGGGACGTGCTGGCGCGGGTGACCGCCTGACCCGGGCGCCGCCGGGTCCGGCGCGGGCGCGGCGAGGGGTGGCGCGGCGCGCGATACCGGCACGTGAGATCCCCGCCGACCGGTTCGCACCCGACGCCCCGGGCCGGTTAGGTTGCCCTCATGACCGACACGACTGCACCCCGCACCACCGGCGCCGTGGCCGCCGGGCTCGCCACCATCGCCGCCGACGGCACCGTCCTCGACACCTGGTTCCCCGCCCCCGGACTCGTCGCGGAGCCGGGCCCGTCCGGCACCGAGCGCCTCACCGCCGAACAGGCCGCCGAACTCCTCGGCGGCGGCGCGACCGCGGCGGTCGGTCCCGACGCCCGCCGCGGCGTCGAGGTGGTCGCGGTCCGCACGGTCATCGCCTCGCTGGACGAGAAGCCGGTCGACACGCACGACGTCTACCTGCGCCTGCACCTGCTCTCCCACCGCCTGGTCAAGCCGCACGGCCAGAACCTGGACGGCATCTTCGCCCACCTCGCCAACGTCGCCTGGACCTCGCTGGGCCCGGTCGCCGTCGACGACGTCGAGAAGGTCCGCCTCAACGCCCGCGCCGAGGGCCTCCACCTCCAGGTGACCTCGATCGACAAGTTCCCGCGCATGACGGACTACGTCGCCCCCAAGGGCGTCCGCCTCGCCGACGCCGACCGCGTCCGCCTCGGCGCGCACCTGGCCGAGGGCACCACCGTCATGCACGAGGGCTTCGTCAACTTCAACGCGGGCACGCTCGGCACGTCGATGGTCGAAGGCCGCATCTCCGCGGGCGTCGTCGTCGGCGACGGCTCCGACATCGGCGGCGGCGCCTCCACCATGGGCACCCTCTCCGGCGGCGGCAACGTGCGCATCACCATCGGCGAGCGCTGCCTGGTCGGCGCAGAGGCGGGCGTGGGCATCGCGCTCGGCGACGAGTGCGTGGTCGAGGCCGGCCTCTACGTCACCGCCGGCACCCGCGTGACGATGCCCGACGGCCAGATCGTCAAGGCACGCGAACTCTCCGGCGCCTCCCACATCCTCTTCCGCCGCAACTCGGTCACGGGCACGGTCGAGGCCCGCCCGAACAACGCGGTGTGGGGCGGCCTGAACGACGTCCTGCACAGCCACAACTGATCACCGGCGGCCGTGACCCGCGGCCGCCCTGTCGTCGTCGAGCGCCCTTCCACGGCCCTGGGAACGGCCCGGGAGGGCGCTCGCGCCTCCAGGGCCCGCTCGTCGGTCACTGGCCGTCGACGCCCAGATCGGTGCGCATCGCCTGCTTCAGTTCCCCCAGATAGGGCCAGACCTCCTCGCGGAACTCACCCTCCAGGTCCGCCAGTTCCGCCGTGTGGTCGGAGGGCGCTGCTCCGTACTTCCGGAGCTTGCCGTACGCGGCGTTCAGGCGTTTCTTCGCCGTGCTGGAAGCGCGCAGGACGGCTTCCGGAGCGATCATCTGGGATTCCGCATAGCTGTCCCGGTAGGCCAGCCTGCCCGCTTCCAGATCAGCCAGGCGGGTGTCGACGTCCTCGTTGCGCTGAAGGGCGTGCAGATAGTTCGTCATCGCCGTCAGATACTGGCGTGCGGACGTGTTCAGGGTGATGTAGCAGGCGCGCCGGCGTTCGAGGTTCTCGAGCTGCCGCTGCCTGGCCTGCTCCGCCCGGAGCATCTCCTCGGCGTGACCGTGTTCCTCACGCCGTTGTTCGGCGGCGGCCCGGAGCTCCATGCGCTTGGTGCGGTCCGCGCGGTTCTGTGTCAGCAGCGCGGCTCCCAGCGTTCCCGCCACACCCACCACGGCGATCAACAACCCCGCCCAACTCGCCTCCATGACGCCCCCTTTCACGCAGGCGGCGCACCGTCCCCCCGGGGGGAGCCCCAGCGACCGTCACCGCTTCATCGTCCTGTACCGCTTCAATAGCACGGTCAGGCGCGCGTGGTCGGCCGTTCCGTTGAGCTCGGTCAGGAGGTCGTCGGGGCACAGCTCGTAGAGCTCACCCCACCAGTGGCGGCCCCGGTTGTCCCAGATCCGGTACCCGCCGGGCACGCCCCGGGCCACGTAGCGTCTTCTGCTCATCGCGGTGACCGTAGGCGGAGGGGGTGCGTCGCGCCAACCCAATAAGGGCGCGTGCCTCGAGCGCCCCCCGCACGTACGGATGACGCTCCGTGACCTTGCGGTGGTCTTGGTGGATGAACGGGTGGACGCAGTGTCCGATCAGACGCCGATCCGACGAACGAGGAGCCTGGTATGACGAACGAGCGGGCGAGGACCGTGGCGCGTTGGCTGGCCGGGGCGGGCGCCGCGGCGCTGGTGTGCTGGACTCCGGCGGGGGCCGCGCACGCCGACGAGACGACCACCGGTTCGCACAACGGCCCCCGGGTCGGTCTCCTCAACGTCCACGTGGGGCAGATCGACGACCCGGCGGAGGACGTACTGGAGCACACCCTGCTGTTCGGCGACGGTTACGCCTGGGACTGACCCGCGTCGGCGGCCAGGTCCCCGTACGCCGCCAGCAACGCGTCGGTCGTCGCCCGGTCCGCGCCCCGCAGCGGTGCGCGGACCGGCCCGGCGGGGAGGCCGAGCGCACCGAGGAGGGCCTTCGCGGTGACGGTGCCGGGCAGGCCCGCCGCCATCATCAGTTCGATGAGGGGGACCGCCCGCCGCTGGAGCAGGGCGGCCCGCCCGGTGTCGCCCGCGTCGAAGGCGTCGAGGACGGCCCGGAACAGCTCCGGTGCGGCGTTGGCGACGGTGCTGACGTACCCCGTCGCGCCGATCGCGTACAGGGCGAGGATCTGCTCGTCGCAGCCCGCGTAGTACGCCAGACCGGTGCGGGACAGCACCTTCTGGACGCCGAGGAGGTCGTAGGAGCAGTCCTTGACGGCGACGATCCGCGGGTGCCCGGCGAGGCGGACGAGCGTGTCGGGCTCGATGCGGGTGCCGGTGCGGCCCGGGATGTCGTAGAGGGCGAGCGGCAGGCCGCAGGCGTCCGCGACCTCCAGGAAGTGCGCTTCCAGGGCGTCCTGCGGGGGCCTGCTGTAGTACGGCGCGACCACCAGCAGGCCGTCCGCGCCCGCCTTTTCCGCGGCCAGCGCCAGCTCCACCGTGTGCCGGGTGTCGGCCGTGCCCACCCCGGCGACGAGCGACGCCCGGTCCCCGACCGCCTCCCGCACCGCCGTGATCAGCGCCGCCTTCTCGGCGTCCGTGGTGGTCGGCGACTCGCCCGTGGTGCCGGACAGCACCAGGCCGTCACAGCCCCGCGACACCAGCCGGCCGGCCAGCCGCCGGGCGCCGTCGAGGTCGAGCGCACCGGTCTCGGTGAACGGTGTGACCATGGCGCACAGGGCGCGGCCGAAGGGTGCGGGGGAGCGGGCGTCTGTCGTCATGGGAGCAGTGTCGGCAGACAGACCCTGTAGCTCCACTTAATTCTCCTACGGGATATCTCTAAGGGATGCTGCGCGGTGGGTGGGGGGTCAGGACAGGGATAGTGCCGGTGGGCGGGGGGTACCCGGAGCGCTCCGAACCGAGAGGAGGCGGAACGTGACCGGGACCATGCACACCAGGCCGGTGCACGACGAGCAGCACTCCGTGGGTGAACTGGTCGGTCAGGCCACCGAACAGCTCTCCCGGCTCGTGCGCCAGGAAGTGGCCCTCGCCAAGATGGAGCTGGCCGAGAAGGGCAGGCGCGCCGGGCGGGGCGGCGGGATGCTCGGCGCCGCGGGCGCCGTCGCGTACGTCGGTCTGTTCGCCCTGGCCGGCACGGCCACCGCCGCGCTCTCACTGGTGCTGCCCGTCTGGGCCGCGGCGCTCATCGTGACGGCGGCGCTCTTCGTGATCGCGGGCGTACTGGCCGTGCTGGGCCGCGCCCAGCTGCGTCGCGCCGTGCCCCCGAAGCCCGAGGAGACCCTGGGCAGCGTCAGGGCCGACGTGGACCAGATCAGGGAAAGGGCGCATCGATGACCGACGCGACGAGCGGGGACGGCACGAGGACCGGGGCCGGTTCCACCGCGCAGCCGGCCGGCGGGGCCAAGGGGCCCGACGAGCTGCGGCGGCAGATCGAGGAGACCCGCGGCCAGCTCGGCGACACCGTGGAGGAGCTGGCCGGGAAGGCGGACGTGAAGGGCCGCGCCAAGGCCCGGGCCGCCGACCTCCGGGACAAGGCCGGCGCCATGACCGTGCAGCTGCGCAGCTCCGCCGCACAGGCGGGACACACCGTGCAGGACAAGGCGAGCCGGGCCGGGCACACCGCACACGACAAGGCGAGCCGGGCCGGGCACACCGCACACGACAAGGCGAGCCGGGCCGGGCACACCGCACACGGCAAGGCGGGCGGGGACGGGCAGGCAGGGGAACGGCGCGTGCCGGGGCGGGCGCGCGGTGCGGTTCGGGCGGGGCTCGGGCATCCGCGTGCGGTGCTGATCGCCGGGGCGGCGGCGGGCGCGCTGGTCGCGGCGAGCGTGCTGAGCCACCGCCGGCACCACGGGTACTGCTGAGAACGCGGTGCGGGTGACGAGGGGCCTCCGGGCGGGGCCCCTCGTCACCCGCGTCGGCGGGCACCGGAGTACGTTCCGGTGTCTTCCGGCGGACACTTGACCTCAACCTTGGTCGAGGTCGGAGGGTGGTGCGTGCACCCGGAGCGCACCCGGAGCGCATCCAACGTGCACCCGACGACCATCGAGCAGTGGAGACCGGCATGACCCGCCGCACCGACGCACATCCCGAACTCGTCCGCCCGGACGTCCAGGCCCCCTTCTTCAGCACCTGGCGGGTGGGCACCCCCGAGCGGCAGCGGCAGACCGTCGACGCCATCGCCCGTACCTGGGAGCGCCGCCCCTGGCCCGCCGACGACCTGCTCGGCTACCACGTCTACACCGGCCACGACGGCAGCACCCTGCTGCACCACTCGCAGTGGGCGAGCGAGCAGGCGTACGAGTCCTTCGTCAAGACGCACCGGCAGGAGCGCGTCGACGAGATCGACACCGCCGTGCCGGGCATCGAGCGGCTGGGGCTCGGCCGGTACCGGCGCTACCGCAGCGCCACCCGCGAGGACCGCGGGACGGCGCCCGTGCCGGGGTGCATCGTGATCGTCGACGTCGAGTTCGAGGGGCCCGACCCCGAGCGGCAGCGCGCCTGGGTCGACGCCGTCCTCGAGGCCCTGGAGAGCGAGCCGGAGCCGCACCCCGGCGGCATCTCCGCCCACTTCCACCTCAGCACCGACGGCACCCGCGTCCTCAACTACGCCGAGTGGGAGACCGCCCAGGCCCACATCGACGCCCTGGCCGCACCGGGCGACGGCGTCGGTTCGGGGTCGGACCTGTGGAAGCGGGTGCAGAACTGGCCGGGCATGACCGGCGGCGGGGTCAGCCGCTACGACCACGCCCTCGGCCTGGTGCCCCGCTGAACCCGCCCCCACCGACGGCCGGTCAGGGACGGAACCGCAGCACCTGAGGGTCGTGGTCGCTGATCTGGTCGTGGAACTCGGCGTTGACGTGCACGCTGTCGTACGACAGGTGTCCGCCGCGCCGGATCGACGGGCTGACCAGGATCTGGTCGAGGACCTGGCTGTTGCCCTGGTAGACGTACGAGTAACGCTCGCTGCGCGGCAGTGACTTGACGGCCGACCACAGGGCGCCGTCGTCCTCCAGGATGCGGGTGGTCCTCGAGAACTCGAAGTCGTTGATGTCGCCGAGGACGACGACGTCGGCGTTCTTCTGGGTGGCGAGGACGTCCTTGACGAACGTGTTCACGGCCTTCGCCTGGAGGTGGCGCTGCGTCTCCGAGCCGCGCGACGGCGGCTGGTACTGGGCGGTCAGACCCTGGTCGCCGCCCTTGGAGTTGAAGTGGTTGGCGATGACCAGGACCGTCCGGCCGCGGAAGACGAACTCGCCGGCCAGCGGCTTGCGGCTGTCCTCCCAGGCGGGGTTCGCCGGGTCCACGCGGCCGGGGGAGTGGGTGAGCGCCGCCTTGCCGCGCACCTTCGTCACCCCGGTCGCGGTGGTCGCGTCGCCGGCCCCGCGGTCGGTGAAGGAGACCCGCTCCGGGTTGAACAGGAACGCCGTGCGGATGTTGCCGCCGGGCTGGCCGCCGTCCTCGCCGTCCACCGGGTCGATGCCGCGCCAGTCGTAGCGCGGGCCGCCCGCCGCGACGATCGCGTCGATCAGCTTGCCGACCGTCGCGTCGGCGGCCACCGTTCCGTCGTCCGTGGCGCCGTTGTTGTCCTGGATCTCCTCCAGGGACACGATGTCGGGCGACGCGAGGTTGCGCACGATCGCCTCGGCGTGCGCGGCGAAGGTGCCGTCGGACGGGTCGAGGTTCTCGACGTTGTACGTCGCCACCGCCAGCTCGCGGCTGCTCTGCCGGCGCGTCGTCTCGCGCTCCAGGCCCCCGCTCTCCAGGGTGCCGATCTCGCTCGCGACCAGCGTGTAGCCGCCGTACTGGTTGTAGTCCAGCGGGCCCGCGGTGGTGCCGGCGAGGGTGTCGCCCACGTGGGCGTCGGGGAAGTCGGCCGGCTTGCCCAGGGACTGGATCTGGAGGCGGCCGGTGTTCTGGGAGTCGTAGGAGCCGTACACCGTGCCGCCGCGGCGGTTGGCGTTCTCCCAGGGCTTCACCGTGACCCACAGCTCGGTGTACGGGTCGGTGGCGCCGACCACGCGGGCGTCGGCGACGCGGACGTTCATGCCCTCCAGGGACTCGTAGAGGTCCAGCGCGTACTTCGCCGGCCGCAGCGTCAGGCCGTTGACCGAGCCGTTCGCGGCCTCGTCGCCCTCGGGGGCGTACGCGCGCGGCACGGACCGGGCGGAGACGGTCGTCGCGGCCGGGACCGCGTTGCCGCTGGAGACGACCGTGAAGGCCGGGCGGGTGATCTCGGTCAGCGACTGGTTCCCGGAGGAGGTGCCGCCCGGGACGTACTCCGAGACCGTCCCGGAGACGGTGACCGCGTCACCGACGGCGACGCCCTTCGGGGTGGAGCCGGTGAAGACGAAGACGCCCTCGCTGGTGGCCGGGTCGGCGTCCGGCCGCGGATCCTGGATCCAGAAGCCTCTGGAGGAGCCGTAGCCGCGGACACCGGTGACGATTCCGGCCACGTCGGTGACCTGCTGGCCGGCGTACGGCGACAGCCGGGTGCTGCCCTGGATGTCGTGCACGCGTACGGAGTCGGCGTGCGCGGGCGAGGTGAGGACGACCGTGGACGCCGCCGAGCAGACGGCGGCGACGGTGAGCGCGGCGAGGCGCGTGGAGGACTTGCTGGCCAACGTGATCCCTCCGGGGACGTGACGGAGCGCCGGGACGAGGGTGGGGCGGTGGAGCGAGAGGGGCGCGACGGAACGAGGGTGTGACGCGAGGGGCCGCAGCGCACACGTGGACCTGAGTGAACACTTGTCCCCCCACTTCTACGCGCGTCAATCTCCTGCCTGGCCAGTCCCGTTGTCAAGGTTTCGGCCATGTACTCCACCCGTCGGGGAGATGAACCGGGCGGCATGGGTGGAAACCCGTCTAGGCTGAGCTGTTGAGCCGTACGGCGTCCGGATGGCCGTACGGTGGTCAAGGCGCGCGAGGAGAAACAGCCGATGTCAGACCGCTCCACCCTGCCGCCCGCACGGCTGCGTCCCGAGGCGGAGCTGGCCCGCGACGCGCTGTCCGCGCCGGTGCTCTCCCGGGCCGCCCGGCTCGCCCGCTGGGCCGGCCCGGACACCCGCGTCGACGCCGGAGGCGGACTCGTCGAGGAGCAGTTGCCGGCGGCGGCCGAAGAGCTCGGACTGAGCGGGGACGACGCCGCGGCGTACGCGAGCGAGGCGTGGCGGATCGCCGTGGACACCGGGCTCGTCGAGATCACCGACGAGGAGAAGGGCACCGTCGCGACGGGCGAGGACCTCGCCCTGCTCACCGGCGGCTCCCCGCAGGACGTGCTCGGGCTGTGGCTCACCGCCCTGGAGGCGGTGCTGGCCGACGCGAGCGTGCCCGACCTCGACGACCTGGTCGACGCGATGGCCGAGGGCGGCGAGGTCGACCTGACGTCCCTCGACTGGGACCCGGAGGCCGAGGCGGAGTTCCTCGACGGCGTGCTCGGCAACCTCTACCTGCTCACCGCCGGCGAGGACCGCCCCGGTGACGCCGCGGTGCCGCTGCCCGCGCTGGCCGCCTCCGTGATCGTGCCCGGCGACATGGGCGAGCCCACCAACGACGTGCTGGAGCAGGTGTCCGACGCGATGATGCGGCTGGACGACCAGTTCCGGCTGCTGGAGCCCATCGGCCTCGTCGCGTACCAGCCGGTCGACGAGGCCCTGATGGCCGACGCGGACGAGGAGCCCGCGGCACCCGTCGACGAGGCCGACGTCGCCCGCTACGGCATGGTGCGGCTCACCCCGCTCGGCCTGTACGGACTGCGCGCCCGGCTGCTGGAGGCCGGCTTCGACGCCCCCGCCGTCGGCGACCTCACCGACAAGGGCGCCGACGTCCTGCTCGACGCCACGGCCCCCTTCCCGCCGGCCGCCGCCCACGCCGAGACCGAACTGTGGCTGGCCGGCCGGAGTCCCCTCGCCGCGGCCCGCGAACTGCTGGCGGCGGCCCGCGGGACGGACACCGGCGCGCCCCTGCGCCGGCTGCGCTGCCAGCAGGCGCTGTCCCTGGTCGGCGCCGAGGCGGAGCCCGCGCTGCGGGAGGTCCTCGACGACGGCGAGCTGGGCGGCCTCGCCCGGGTCTGGCTGACCGAGCACGGCGCCCGGGACGTGCCGGCCCCGCCGCAGGAGATGGTCTTCTGGCTGACCATCGACACCGTGGCCGCCCAGCTCGCGGCCGAGGGCAACTCCGAGGAACTGCGCGCCCTGGTGGAGGGCCTGGCCCGGCAGCACGGCGGGTTCTTCGACACGGCCTGGCGGGTCGACCACCCGGCCACGCCGGACGTCCTGGAGGCGATGGGGCGGCTGCACCCCGACAAGAAGATCGCCAAAGAGGCGCGCAAGGCGGCGTTCAAGGCGCGGTCGCAGCACGGCGGCTGACGCCGGGCGGGGCGGAGCCGGCGGGAAGGGGGCCGGCGGCGCGGGCACCCACGCTCCCGTCCAGGGGGCGCGTACGGGTCCGGTGCGCGCGTGGGAGAACTCTCCGCCAGTTCAACTCCCGTTCAGGCACGGGCGGGATTCCCGTTCAGACGTGGGCGGAACCGTGTCGCCGACCGAGGTCCGCCACCCTTCACGGCACGTCCACCGTCACAGGAGACACCATGTCGCTCACCCGCAGGGACTTCGCCGGCCGATCCGCGCTCACCGGCGCCACCGTCGTGCTGGCGGGCAGCGTCGGCTCCCTCGCCACCGCCCCGAACGCCCTCGCGTCCACGGACACCGAGAGCGCGGGGGAGGAGCACGGACGCGGCCACGGACATGGGCACGACCACGGCGGGGTCGGTTACGGACCGCTGATTCCCGACCCGGACGGCATCCTCGCCCTGCCCGCCGGATTCCGGTACGAGATCATCACCTACTGCGGCCGGACCAAGCTCGAGTCGGGCGAGTACACCCCGTCCCACCACGACGGCACCGCCGCCTTCGACGGCCCGCGCGGCACCACCCTCCTGGTCAACAACCACGAACTCGGCGGCCACCGCGACGACTGGCCCCACCCCGTGCCGCTGACCGAGGGCCTCGTCT
Organism: Streptomyces sp. WG5; assembly: GCF_049974565.1. NCBI lineage: Bacteria > Bacillati > Actinomycetota > Actinomycetes > Kitasatosporales > Streptomycetaceae > Streptomyces > Streptomyces sp. WG5. The sequence continues at coordinate 58,097 of NZ_JBNGGC010000012.1, forward strand.
ACGACCCCGCCGCCGCCGGAGGCTGCACCGTCGTCGAGGTCCGCCGCGGCGGCCATGTCGCCGAGTGGGTCGGCATCGCCGGCACCGCCACCAACTGCGCGGGCGGCAGCACCACCTGGGGCACCTGGCTGACCTGCGAGGAGACCGAGGACAAGGCCGGCGAGGAGGGGATGACCAAGGACCACGGCTACGTCTTCGAGGTCGACCCCGAGGACCGGCGTGCCAACCGCGATCCCAAGCCGATCAAGGCGCTGGGCCGCTACGCGCACGAGGCCGTGGTCATCGATCCCCGGCGCGGCCACGCCTACCTCACCGAGGACGCCTCCAACCCCAACGGACTCCTCTACCGCTGGGCCCCGCCGGAGGGCTTCCGGCACGGCCGCGGCCGGCTGCGCACCCTCGCCGACGACGCCGGGGTCCTCCAGGCGTTCAAGTGCTTCGACTCCGGCGGCAGGTTCGTCGACGACCTCTCCCGCGCGACGAGGACCGGCACCGTCTACGGCGTCGACTGGATCGACGTACCCGACCGCGACGCGAGGACCACCTCCGTGCGCAAGCAGTTCACCGACGGGCAGGTCACCCGCGCCCGCAAGCTGGAGGGCATGTGGTGGGCCGACGGCGGCGCGTACATCGTCTCCTCCTTCGCCCGTGACGAGAGCCCCGGCCGGCCGCACGACGGCCAGGTCTGGTTCTACGACCCGAGGCGCCGCACCCTCACCCTGAAGGTCCTCCTCGGCGTCAACCCCGACCCGTCGGCGGACGGCGCCTTCGACGGCCCCGACAACATCACCGTCTCCCCGTACGGCGGCATCGTCATCGCCGAGGACGGCGACGGAGTCCAGCACCTCTTCGGCGCCACCGACAGCGGACGCACCTACCCCATCGCCCGCAACGAACTGAACGTCGGCTCCGAGGACGAGCCCGAGTACAGCGAGTTCACCGGCGTCACCTTCTCACTCGACGGCCGCACCCTGTACGCCAACATCCAGGACCCCGGCATCATGCTCGCCATCACGGGGCCGTGGAAGCGGCAGAAGCGCCGGTAACGATGCGCTCGCCCGAGCGGTGGCCGCCCCTTCCCGGACGCCGCCTTCCGGATCGCTCCGCTGGTCGGAGCCGCGCGGCCTGAGCCGGCCGGCCCCGGCCGGCCCCGGCCGCGCGGTAGGGTGCGCGGAAGGTTGCCGGGTGGGCGGGGAGTGACGGGATGGCGCAGGTCAGGCCCATGCGTGCGGATGCCCGGCGTAACCGTGAGCGGTTGCTCGTGGTGGCGGCACAGGCCTTCGCCGAGCACGGTGAGGGCGCCTCGCTGGACGACATCGCCAAGCGCGCCGGTGTCGGCGTCGGCACGCTGTACCGGCACTTTCCGACGCGGCGGGCCCTGCTGGAGGCCGCCTACCTGGAACGGATCGAGGCCATCGCGGCGCGTGCGGACGTCATCGCGCAGGAGCTGGCGCCGGGCGACGCCCTGGACGCGTGGCTCGGCGAGCTCGCCGCCGGGATGCTCCAGGTGCGGGGGCTCAAGGCGCTGCTGGGCACGACCGTCACGGAGGGGGGCCCGACGGCGGACCGGGCGTCGTGCGGCGACTGCGTGCGGGGCGCGGTGACGCGGTTGGTCAGGGCCGCGCAGGACGAGGGCACGCTGCGCGGGGACGTCGAGCCGATCGAGGTGCTGCGGCTGGCGCACGGGGTGGCGACGGCGGCCGAGTCGACGGAGGGCGAGCACGGGACGTCCGTGCGGCGGTACCTGTCGCTGGTGTGGCAGGGGCTGCGGGCGTAGGCCGTCGGCGGGGCGTTCCCGGGGCCGGGGGCGCCCCGCCGACCGGCTGCTACAGCGCCTGGGCCGACGGCTTCACCATGCCCCGGACCGTGCGGGACTTGACGAAGTCGCCCATGGCGGTCATCTCCCACTCGCCGGAGTACTGACGGATCAGCTTCGCCATCATCACGCCGGTCTGCGGTTCGGCGCTGGTCAGGTCGAAGCGGACCAGTTCCTCACCGGTCGCGGCGTCCATGAGACGGCAGTAGGCCTTGGCGACCTCCGTGAACTTCTGGCCGGAGAACGAGTTGACCGTGAAGACCAGGCCGCTGACCTCCTGCGGGAGCCGGCCCAGGTCGACGGTGATCACCTCGTCGTCGCCGCCGCCCTCGCCGGTGAGGTTGTCCCCGGAGTGCTTGATCGCGCCGCCCACGATCTGGAGCTTGCCGAAGTAGCAGCTGTCGATGTGGTTGCGCTGCGGGCCGTACGCGATGACCGAGGCGTCCAGGTCGATGTCCTTGCCGCGGTACGCCGGCTCCCAGCCGAGGCCCATCTTGACCTGGGACAGCACCGGCCGGCCGCCCTTGACGAGGGAGACGGTCTGGTTCTTCTGGAGACTGACCCGTCCCTTGTCGAGGTTGATCTTGCCGGTGCCCGGGGCGGGGGCGGGCGGGGCGGCCGGTGCCGCGGGGGGAGCGGAGGGCATCGTGGGCGCGGCGGCGGGCGGGGGCGGCGGGGTGGCCGCCTGGGGCTGCGGCGGGGCCGGCTGGGCGGCCGGGGCGGCAGGCTCCTCCACGGAGACGCCGAAGTCCGTCGCGATGCCGGCGAGGCCGTTGGCGTAGCCCTGGCCGACCGCGCGGGCCTTCCAGGCGCCGTTGCGCAGGTAGACCTCCACGATCACCAGTGCGGTCTCGGTGCCGAGCTGCGGGGGAGTGAAGGTGGCGAGGACGGAGTTGTCGTCCGCGTTGCGGATGGTGGCGGTCGGTTCGATGCCCTGGAAGGACTGCCCGGCGGCGTCCGGGCTGGCGGTGACGACGATCTTCTCGATGCCCGGCGGGACGGCGGAGGTGTCGACCACGATCGCGTCCGGGGCGGTGCCGCCACCGGAGCGGTAGGTCACGCCCTGGCCGGTGGGCTGGTTGTAGAAGATGAAGTCGTCGTCGGAGCGCACCTTGCCGTCGGCGGTGAGCAGCAGGCCCGATACGTCGAGCCGCACGGGCGCGGCGACGTCCACCGTCACGCGGGCGGCGGAGAGGGGGATGTTCGAGCCGGGGGTCATAGCTGTCATGCCCGGTGAACGAGCGAGGCCGTTTTACCGTTCCCTTACCCGGGGGCCAATCGGGGAGTGCGGTGGTGGGGCGGCAGGCCCGAGGGTCGCGCCCCCGCCGCCCCTTCCCTTCCCGTCGCCGGGGGCCGCGCCCCCGGCGCCCGTGCTACGGCACGACCACGATCTTGCGGCCCACGCCCGCCGCGAACTGCTCCAGCGCCTGCGGGTAGCGGTCCAGTCCGATGCGGTCGCTGATGAAGACGTCCGGGTCGAGGACACCGTTCGCGAACAGCTCCGCCGCGCGCTCGTAGCTGTGCAGGACCGCCATCGAACCCGTGATGGTGATCTCCTGGTTGTAGATGCGGTACGGGTCGATCTGTACGCGCGTCGCGTAGTCGGCGACGCCGAACTGGAGGAAGGTGCCGGCCTTGGCGACCCGGTCCAGGCCGTCCTGGATCGCCGCCGCGTTGCCGGTGGCGTCGATGACCAGGTCCCAGCCCTGGGGGCGGTCCAGCTCGTCGGGGGTCGCGGCCGACGCCGAGACTCCGAGGCCGCGGGCGGTCTCCAGGCGGGCGGGGTTGAGGTCCACCACGTCCACGCTCGCCGCGCCGGTCCGCTTGGCCAGCTCCAGCATCATCAGGCCCATCGTGCCGGAGCCGTAGATCAGGACGTGGGCGCCGAGGCGGGACTGGAGGACGTCGTAGCCGCGGACCGCGCAGGAGAGCGGTTCGATCAGGGCGGCGTCCTGGGTGCGCACGTGCTCGGGGAGCTTCACGCAGTTGGCCACGGGTGCCACCGCGTACGTCGCGGCGCCGCCCGCCGTCGTCACGCCGATGGCCGCCCAGCGTTCGCAGAGGTTGTTGTGGCCGGTGCGGCAGTAGCGGCACTCGTAGCAGTACAGGGACGGGTCGACCGCGACCTGGTCGCCGACGGCCACCTCCGTGACCTGGGCGCCGGCGCCGACCACCTCGCCGGCGAACTCGTGGCCGGGCACGATCGGGAGCTTGGGCGCGAACTCGCCCTGGAGGATGTGCAGGTCGGTGCCGCACAGGCCGCAGGCGGCGACCTCGACGACGACCTCGCGCGGACCCGGCGTCGGGTCCGGGACCTCGGTGACGACGGCACGGCCCACGGACTCGATGACGGCGGCCTTCATTTCACGGCTCCCAACGACAGGCCCTGGACCAGTTTGTCCTGGGCGGCGAACCCCGCGGCGAGCACCGGCAGGGAGATGACGAGCGACGCGGCGCACACCTTGGCCAGGAAGAGGCCCTGGCTGGTGATGAAGCCGGTCAGGAAGACGGGGGCGGTCTCGGCGACCACGCCCGTCAGCACCCGGGCGAAGAGCAGTTCGTTCCAGCTGAAGATGAAGCAGATGAGCGACGTGGCGGCTATGCCCGGCAGGGCGATGGGCGCGACCACCCTCGCGAGGATCGTCGGCAGCTTCGCGCCGTCCACGCGGGCCGCCTCGATGATCGCGACCGGGACCTCGGCCAGGAAGGACTGCATCATCCAGACCGCGATCGGCAGGTTCATGGAGGTGTAGAGGATGACCAGCAGCCAGATGTTGTCCAGCAGGTCCGTGTTCTTGGCGAACAGGTAGATCGGCAGCAGGCCGGCCACCACCGGCAGCATCTTGGTGGAGAGGAAGAAGAACAGGACGTCCGTCCACTTCTTCACCGGGCGGATGGAGAGCGCGTACGCGGCGGGGAGGGCCAGGACCAGGACGAAGAGGGTGGAGGCGACCGACGCCACCGCCGAGTTGATCAGCGCGGGCCAGGGGCTCGCGCCGCCGCCCGCGCCGAAGAACTCGCGGTACCCGTCGAGCGTCAGCGACGCCGCGAAGGACGGCGGGTTGGTGGCCGCGTCCTCCTCCGAGTGGAAGGAGGTGAGCGCCATCCAGGCGATCGGCAGGAAGAAGACGATCCCGGCCAGCCAGGCCACCAGGCCCAGACCGGCACCCGCCTTGCGGCGGGCTCGCACGGGCCGGGAGCCGACGGCGGCGGGTCGTACGGCGGTGGTGCTCATGCGCGGCCAACCTCCTCGCGGAACAGGGACGACACCACGCGCAGCGCGAAGGTGGCGATGACGATCGAGCCGATGACGACCAGGACGCCCGCGGCCGAGGCGAGGCCGTTCTCGTGGGCCTGGTAGAAGCTCTGGTAGACGGTGTAGGGCAGGTTGGCCGTGCCCAGGCCGCCGGATGTGAGGGTGAAGACCGCGTCGAAGTTCTGCACGATGTAGATCGAGCCGAGCAGGGCGCCGAGTTCCAGGTAGCGGCGCAGGTGGGGCAGGGTCAGGTGGACGAAGATCTGCCAGTCGCTCGCGCCGTCCACCCGGGCGGCCTCGATCTGCTGCTGGTCGCGGCTCTGCAGTCCGGCGAGCAGGATCAGCATCATGAACGGCGTCCACTGCCACACCAGTGCGGCCTCGACCGCGAGCAGCGGGGTGTTCGAGATCCAGTCCGGCTGCGGCCCGCCGACGTAGTGCAGCAGGCCGTTGAGCAGGCCGTACTCGGGGTTGTACAGGACGTGCTTCCACAGCAGTGCCGCCGCCACCGGTACGACGAGGAACGGGGCGATCAGCAGGGTGCGGACCACGCCCCGGCCCTTGAACCTGCGGTCCAGCAGCAGGGCGAGTGCCAGCCCGAGGACCAGACTGGCCAGGACCACGGCCACCGTCAGCAGGATCGTCGTCCACACCGACTTGCGCAGGGCCGGGTCGCCGAGGACGTCGCCGTAGTTGGCGAAGCCGGTGAAGTGCCGGGCGTCCGGGTAGAGGGAGTTCCAGTCGAAGAAGGAGATCACCAGGGTGGCCACGAAGGGCAGCTGGGTGACCGCGATCATGAAGATCAGGGCGGGGAGGAGGGGCGCCCGGGTGGCCCAGGCCCGCAGCCGGGAGGACGGCGGTCGGACGGTGGGGCGGGCGTGGTCGGGTGCGGCCGAGGGGGCCGTTGTCGTGGCGGTCATCGTCCCTCGTACTCCTCGGAGATCTTCTCGGCGAGCTGCTGGGACTTCTTCAGGGCCTCCTCGACGGACTGGCGTCCGGCGATGGCCGCGCTGATCTCCTGGGAGACCTTGGTGCCGAGGTCGGTGAACTCGGGGATGCCGACGAACTGGATGCCGGGTGCGGGGCGCGGCTGCACGCCGGGGTCGTTCGGCTTGGCGCCCTCGATGGCCTCGCGGGTCATCTCCTGGAAGGCGGCGGCCTCCGCGCGGTAGGCCGGGTTCTCGTACGTGGAGGCGCGCTTGCCGGCGGGGACGTCGGACCAGCCGATCTCGTCGCCGACGAGCTGCTCGTACTCCTTGCCGGAGGCCCAGGAGACGAACTGCCAGGCCTTGTCGGCGTTGCGCGAGGCCTTCTGGATGCCCCAGGCCCAGGTGTAGAGCCAGCCCGCGGAGTCGGTCTGCTCCACGGGGGCGGGCGCGTAGCCCATCTTGCCCTTGACGGGGGAGTTCGCCGACTCCAGGGAGCCGGCCGCGGAGGTGGCGTCGTACCACATGGCGACGTTGCCCTGGGTCATGTTGTTCAGGCACTCGGCGAAGCCGGACTGGGCGGCGCCGGACTGGCCGTGCTCGCGGACCAGGCCGACATAGAACTTCGTCGCCTTCTCCCACTCGGGGGAGTCCAGCCGCGCCTGCCAGTCCTGGTCGAACCAGGTGCCGCCGAAGGTGTTCACGACCGTTGTCAGGGGTGCCATCAGCTCGCCCCAGCCGGGCAGGCCGCGCAGGCAGATGCCCTTCATGTCGGGCTCGGCCCCGTCGAGTTCGGCGGCGAGCCCGGCCACCTGGGTCCAGGTGGGGTGCTCGGGCATCGTCAGGCCCTCTTTCTCGAACACGTCCTTGCGGTACATCAGGAAGGACGATTCGCCGTAGAAGGGCTGGCCGTAGAGCTTGCCGTCGTCGCCGGTGAGGGACTCGCGCATCGGCCCCAGGATGTCCTTCTCGTCGTACGCCGGGTCCTCGGCGACGTAGGAGTCCATCGGTTGCAGCCACTCGTTGCGGGCGTAGATCGGGATCTCGTAGTTGGAGAGGGTGGCGACGTCGTACTGGCCGGCCTGGTTGGCGAAGTCCTGGCTGATCTTGTCGCGGACGTCGTTCTCCGGCAGGACGGTGAAGTTCACCTTGATGCCGGTCTCTTCGGTGAAGTGGTCCGCGGTGAGTTTCTGCAGCTGGACCATCTGGGGGTTGTTGACCATCAGGACGTTGATGGCGTCGCCGCCGGATCCGGCCCCGCCCGCCCCGACCCAGCAGCCGGAGAGCAGCGGGGCGAGCAGCGTCCCTGCGGCGGCCATGGCGAGCGTGGCTCGCGGCCTCCGTCGGCTCTGGGTTCGCATGGATCGCTCCTGAACATAGGGGGAGGTATGGGGCGGTGAGGGGTGTGGAGGTGCCTTGTGTGCGCTCTGTGCGAGCACGTGTACGAGCAGGGGTGTGAGCGGTTGCCGGAGCGTGTGCTGGTTCTCAGGCGCGGATGACCTGCGGCCCGAGCAGGGAGTAGCGGTGGGCCTCGGCCGTCGGCAGCAGCGTGCTGGTGACGATCGCCTCCAGGGCGCCGACCTCCGCGAACCGGCAGAAGCTGACCGCCCCGAACTTGGTGTGCGTGCCCGCGAAGACGGTGCGGCGGGCGGCGCGGACGGCCTGGGTCTTGACCTCGCTGACCGCCGGGTCGGGGGTGGTGAGGCCGTGTTCGCGGGAGATGCCGTTGGCGCCGATGTACGCCAGGTCGATGACGAAGCCGGCCAGCATCTTCGTCGTCCAGTGGTCGACGGTGGCCAGGGTGCCCGGGCGGACCCGGCCGCCGAGCAGCAGGACGGAGGTGTCGCCGGCCTCGGCGAGCGCGCCGGCGACCGGCAGGGACGCGGTGACCACGGTCAGCGGCCGGTCCCGGGGGAGGGCCTCGGCGATGAGCCGGGGGGTGAAGCCCTCGTCGACGAAGACGGTCTCCGCGTCGCCGAGCAGTTCGGCCGCCGCGGCGGCGACCCGGCGCTTCTCGGGCACGTGGCTGGTGGCGCGGAACTCGAGGGTGGTCTCGAAGCCGGCACTCTCCACGGGGTAGGCGCCGCCGTGGGTGCGGCGGACCAGGCCGTGGTCCTCCAGTGCGCGCAGGTCCCGGCGTACGGTCTCCTTGGCGACGCCCAGATCGGCGGCGAGCGCGGTGACGTCGACCGAGCCGGTGGCGCGGGCGATCCGCACGATCTCGCGCTGGCGCTCCTCCGCCGTCCTCGTGCCCATGCCGAACACCTGCCTCACCGCCTCGTGTGCCGCGTCCTTGCCCGTTCGGGCCGGTGCGGCCCTTGGGGGAAGTTCTACAGCGGCAGTGCGGCACTGACCAGGCCTGTTGCGGACCCGATACTGCCCGGTTGTGCCCGTTCCGGTCGCCGGGTGCCCGTCGCGGACCTGGGAGGCGGCCGTACGGAGGGTGGGAACGGGCAGTGCGGATGCCCGGATACGGGAGCGGGCGGGCCCGTTCGGTGCCCGCCCGCCCGGTGGCCGACCGGTTCCGGTCAGTACGGCCAGATCGGGGGGTCGGTCACGAAGTGGCCGCCGAGGCGGGCGTGCGCGGGGTTGTCCGGGTCGAGGTCGCCCTGTTCGGCGATGAGCTTGGCGGCGTACGGCTCGGAGTCGTCCTGCGGTGCGTAACCGAGCGCCCGCGCGGAGGTGAGGTCCCACCACAGGCGGGTGTTGGCGGAGGATCCGTGGACGACGGTGTGCCCGACGTTCTCGGCGGTCAGGGCGGCGTGGAGGAGGCGGGCGCCGTCGGCGGGGCTCATCCACACCGAGAGCATGCGCACGCTGGTCGGCTCGGGGAAGCAGGAGCCGATGCGGACCGAGACGGTCTCCAGGCCGTGCTTGTCCCAGTAGAGCTGGGCGAGGTCCTCGCCGAAGCACTTGGACAGGCCGTAGAAGGTGTCCGGGCGGCGCGGCGTGTCGACCGTGATGAGGGGGTCGTCGCCCTGGGGGCGCGGGGTGTAGCCGACGGCGTGGTTGGAGGAGGCGAAGACGATGCGTCCGACGCCTTCCTCGCGGGCGGCCTCGTAGAGGTGGTAGGTCCCCTCGATGTTGGCCTTCAGGATCTTCTCGAACGGGGCTTCCAGGGAGATGCCCGCGAGGTGGATGATCGCGTCGACGCCCCGGACCGCCTCCCGCACGGCCGCCCGGTCGGCGAGGTCGGCGACGATCGCGTCCGGCTCGCCCTCGACCGGGCGCAGGTCGAGCAGGCGCAGCTCGTAGCCGAAGTCGGGGAGCAGGTCCCGCATCAGGGTGCCGAGGCCGCCGGCGGCGCCGGTGAGCAGGACGGTGCGGGGAGCGGGCATCCTCGGGACTCCTAGGTCTCCTGTGGGGCTGCTGGGTCTGCTGAACGTCTGCAGGTCCGCGAGGTCGTGGCCGTGCGTAAGGGCGCCTGCCGTTCATATGCGTGGACACGCTAAAGAACCGGTGGTCACGCGTCAAGAGGCGGCCTGCTTGACGGTGTTCGCGGGGCGGCTTAGCGTGGTCGCGTTCAGAAATATAGACGCAGATCACGAATATGATGTCGACCCTGCATGTCGACCACCTCGACCACGCACAAGGAATGGGGAGCGCCCGTGACCTCAGCCCCTCTCGCCGCCCGGCTCGCCGCCCCCAGCGGACCGCTGTTCTTCCCCGTCACGCCGTACGGCCCCGGCGGCGAGGTCGACCTCGACGTCTACCGCACACATGTGCGGCGCGGCGTCGAGACCGGGGCCGTCGCCGTGTTCGCCTGCTGCGGCACCGGCGAGTTCCACGCGCTCACGCCCGAGGAGTTCCAGGACTGCGTGCGTGCGGCCGTCGAGGAGACCGGCGGGCGGGTGCCCGTCCTGGCGGGCGCCGGCTACGGCACCGCCCTCGCCGTGCGCTACGCCCGCCTCGCCGAGGAGGCCGGGGCCGACGGGCTGCTCGCCATGCCGCCGTACCTGGTGCTCGCCGGGCAGGAGGGGCTGCTGCGGCACTACCGGGAGGTGGCCGCCGCGACCGCCCTGCCGGTGATCGTCTACCAGCGCGACAACGCCGTGTTCACCCCGGACAGCGTGGCCGAACTGGCCCGCACGGACGGGATCGTCGGCCTCAAGGACGGGCTCGGCGACCTCGACCTCATGCAGCGGATCATCAGCGCCGTGCGCACCGAGGTGCCCGGAGACGACGACTTCCTCTACTTCAACGGGCTGCCGACCGCCGAGCAGACCCAGCTCGCCTACCGCGCGCTCGGCGTCACCCTCTACTCGTCCGCCGCGTTCTGCTTCGCCCCCGAGATCGCCCTCGCCTTCCACCGGGCGCTCCGCTCGGACGACGAGGCCGTGGTGCACCGCCTGCTCGACGGCTTCTACCGGCCGTTCGTCGAACTGCGCGCCCAGGGCCGCGGGTACGCCGTCGCCCTGGTCAAGGCGGGCGTACGGCTGCGCGGCCTGGACGTGGGGGAGGTGCGGCCGCCGTTGCAGGAGCCGACCGAGGACCACGTGAAGCGGCTCGCCCAGGTGATCGAGCGGGGTTACGCGGTGCTCGGCGAGGAGGGCGGCAAGTGAAGGCGTCCGCGTTCGTCTACCCCTGGGACGTCAACGGCGACCCGGAAGCACCCGCGCGCGTCGCGGGGCTCGGCGTCGAGCAGGTGACGCTCGCCGCCGCCTACCACTCCACCCGCGCCCTCACCCCCCGCCACCCGCGCCACCGCGTCGTCACCGCCGAGCACGCCGCCGTCCTCTACCCGCCGGACGCCGCCCGCTGGGAGGGCCGCGAGCCGCGCCCCTACGAGGCCGGGGACTGGGCGCCCGGCGACGCCTGGGGCGAGGCCGCCGCCGCGCTCGCGGACGCCGGACTGGAGGTGCACACCTGGGTCGTCCTCGCCCACAACTCCCGCCTCGGCGCCGAGCAGCCGCACACCTCCGTCGTCAACGCCTACGGCGACCGCTACCCCTGGGCGCCCTGCATCGCGCAGCCCGCCACGCGCGCGTACCTCACCGACCTCGCCGCCGAGGCCGCGGTACGGCCCGGGGCGCACGGCACCGAACTGGAGTCCCTCGGCTGGTACGGGCTCGCCCACCTGCACGCCCACGACAAGACCGGCGGGGTCGGCCTCGGGGACGCCGGGCAGTACCTGATGTCGCTCTGCTTCTGCCCCCACTGCCGGGCGGGCTACGGCGGACAGGGCCTCGACCCCGACGAACTGGCCGCCGCCGTGCGCGCCGCCCTCGAGCCGGTGTGGCGGAGCACGGCGCCGTCGGACGGCGGCTGGGCGGGCGTGGAGAAACTGCTCGGTGAGGCGCCGGCGCACGCCACGCGCGCGTGGCGGGACGACACCGCCCGCACCCTCCAGGAGGCGGCCGTCACGGCCGTGCGCGACGCCGCGCCCGACGGCTTCCAGGTCCTGCTGCACGCCGACCCGGTGTCGTACCACTGCGGTGCCAACGCGGGCGTCGACCCCGCGCACGTCCTGTCCGTCGCGGACGGCGTGGTCGTGCCCTGCACGGGCGGCGCGGGCCTGCTGACGCCGTTCGCCGAGCAGGGCCGTGCCGGGGCCGTCCTCGCCGCCAACCTCACCGTGGTCTCCGGCATGGGGGGCCGGCCGGACACGCTCGCCGCGGACGCGGCACGGGCGCGTGAGCTGGGCGCGACGGAACTGCGGCTGTACCACGCCGGGCTGGCGTCGGACGGGGATCTGGAGGCGGTGCGGGCGGGGCTCGCGAAGGTGTGAGCAGGGGGCCCGGGCGGATCGGGCCACCCCGGCGAGATACAGGCCCGCGTTGCGTTCGCGCAGGACGCGGGTCACGGGCCAGGGCCCGCGCGTCGTCGTTCCTCGTACGCGCCGTCCGTGCCATCGTGCCTGGTCGTCGGGGGCCTGAGGTGCCGGGGCGGGCATCGGGCCGATGCCTTACGAGCGGGACGGCGGCCGATGAGTTTCGCGGCCGCGACCGGTCTGCCTCCACGGAGAGCCGGCCACGCGTCCTGAGGAGAAGCACATGAGCCACGACACCCCCCTCCCCGACCTCGGACCGCAGACGCGGATCCTGGCACGCCTCGCCGAGGGTGTCGGTGACGCGCGGCTCGCGGACCCGACCCCGTGCCCCGACCTGGCGGTCCGCAACCTGCTCGGTCATCTGACCGGCCTGGCCGTCGCCTTCCGCGACGCCGCGCGCAAGGACCTGGGCGTCACCACCGACACCGGCCCCGGGGCGGCCGTCCCGGACATCGGCGCCGGCTGGCGCGAGGAACTCGTGACGGTGCTCGGTGAACTCGCCGAGGCATGGCGCGTCCCGGACGCCTGGACCGGCATGACCCGGGCCGGCGGCGTCGATCTGCCCGGTGCCGTCGCCGGCGCCGTGGTCGCCGACGAGCTGGTGATCCACGGCTGGGACCTGGCCCGCGCGACCGGCCAGGAGTACCGCCCCGACCCGGCCGCCCTCCGGACCGCGTACGGCCTTCCACCGCGGCCGAGGAGCCCGACCGGGACGGCGGCATGTTCGGGCCCGTCGTCCCCGTCGCCGCCGACGCCCCGCTGCTGGACCGGGCGGTGGGACTGAGCGGGCGCGATCCGCGCTGGACGCGCCCCGCCCAGGAGTGACGGCGCCGCCCGAACTTCCTTTGTCAGAACCATTGACGTGGCTTCGCGTCCCTCTTACCTTCAACGCGTCGTACTCCGTACGTCATATATGAGACGCGATACGCGAGATCGGATATCCCAGATCGGATATCCGAGGTCCGCGCATCCGACGCGAGATTCCGAGAGGCGCGCATGACCTCTGTGCCCACGCCGATCCCCTCCCGCACGCAGTACGTGCTCGAGGAGATCAAACGCCGCATCCTCACCGGCCGGCTCACCCCCGGCCAGGCTCTGGTCGAGACCGACCTCGCCGCACAGTTCGGGGTGTCCAAGACACCGGTGCGCGAGGCGCTCAAGACGCTGGCCGGTACCGGACTGGTCGTGATGAGCCAGTACAAGGGCGTCACGGTGCGCATGGTGGACGCGGACATGGCGCGCGAGGTCTACGACGTGCGGCTGCTCCTGGAGCCCGAGGCGCTCAAGCGCGCGGTGCGCCGGGGGGCCTCCCTGGACGCCGCCAGCGATGCGCTGACCCGGGCCGACCATGCCACGGACACGGCCGAACGGTCCCTGGCCAACCGGGAGTTCCACCGCGCCCTGTACGTGCCCTGCGGAAACCCGCTGCTCGGCCGGATGCTCGACGAGGTCCGCGACCAGGCGGCCCTCGTCTCCGCCGTCGCCTGGGCCGCCGACCCCTCCTGGGAACGGGAGGCCGGCGAGCACCAGGAGATCCTGCGCCTCGCCCTCGCCGGTGACGCGGACGGCGCGGCACGCGCCCTGCACGCGCACATCGCGTCGTTCGTCGAGCGGGCCTTCCCCGAAACGGGAGCACGGGCCCAGGAAGAGGACGGTCAGGCATGACAGCGACGTTCGAGTCCCAGCGGGCGGCCCTGGCCGACGTGGTGGCGATCCCGGTGACCCCGTTCGCCGAGGACGGCTCCGTCGACCCCGCCACCTACCGGGCCCTGCTGCGTCGTCTCCTCGACGGTGGCATCACGACCCTCACCCCCAACGGCAACACCGGCGAGTTCTACGCACTCACCCCGGCCGAGCGCAGCCTCGTCACGGAGCTGACCGTCGAGGAGGCCGGTGACGGCGCGGCCGTCCTGGTCGGCGTCGGCCACGACGTGCCGACCGCGGTCGCCTCCGCGGAGCACGCCCGCGACCTGGGCGCCTCCATGGTGATGGTGCACCAGCCCGTCCACCCCTACGTCTCCCAGGGCGGCTGGGTCGACTACCACCGCGCCATCGCCGAGGCCGTGCCCGCGCTGGGCGTCGTGCCCTACATCCGCAACCCCCAGCTCACCGGCGCCCGCCTCGCCGAACTCGCCGACGCCTGCCCCAACGTCATCGGCGTGAAGTACGCCGTCCCGGACGCGGCCAAGTTCGCCGCCTTCGCCCGCGACGCCGGCCTCGACCGCTTCGTGTGGGTCGCGGGGCTGGCCGAGCCGTACGCGCCCTCGTACTTCTCCGCGGGCGCCACCGGATTCACCTCGGGGCTGGTGAACGTAGCCCCGGCCGTCTCGCTGAACATGATCGAAGCGCTCCGGGCCGGCGACTACACGGCCGCCATGAAGGTCTGGGAGCAGATCCGCCGCTTCGAGGAACTGCGCGCCGCCAACGGCTCCGCCAACAACGTCACCGTGGTCAAGGAGGCGCTCGCCTCGCTGGGCCTGTGCCGCAGGGAGGTCCGCCCGCCGAGCAAGCCGCTGCCCGAGAGCGAGCGCGCCGAGGTCGCCGCCATCGCCGCGGGGTGGTCGATATGACGGGCGCGACAGGCGCGACGGGCACGGCCGGCCGCAAGCGCCCCGAAGACCTCCGCAGCCACCAGTGGTACGGCACCGACGGCCTGCGCTCCTTCAGCCACCGGGCCCGCACCCGCCAGCTCGGCTACCTGCCCGAGGAGCACCTCGGCAAGCCCGTCATCGCGATCCTCAACACCTGGTCCGACATCAACCCCTGCCACGTCCACCTGCGCGACCGCGCCCAGGCGGTCAAGCGGGGCGTCTGGCAGGCGGGCGGCTTCCCCCTCGAGTTCCCGGTCTCCACGCTCAGCGAGACCTTCCAGAAGCCGACCCCGATGCTCTACCGCAACCTGCTCGCCATGGAGACCGAGGAGCTGCTGCGCTCCTACCCGGTCGACGGAGCCGTGCTGATGGGCGGCTGCGACAAGTCCACCCCCGCCCTGCTCATGGGCGCCGCCAGCGTCGACCTGCCCGCCGTGTTCGTGCCCGCCGGGCCGATGCTCCCCGGTCACTGGCGCGGCGAGACCCTCGGCTCCGGCACCGACATGTGGAAGTACTGGGACGACAAGCGGGCCGGCCTCATCGGCGACTGCGAGATGCAGGAGCTGGAGAGCGGCCTGGCGCGCTCGCCCGGCCACTGCATGACGATGGGTACGGCGTCCACGCTGACCGCCGCCGCCGAGGCCCTCGGCGTCACGGTCCCGGGCGCCTCCAGCATCCCGGCCGTCGACTCCGGGCACGACCGGATGGCCGCGGCCGCCGGCCTGCGCATCGTCGAACTGGTCCACAAGGACCGGAAGCTGAGCGACATCCTCACCGCGGACGCCTTCGAGGACGCCGTCACCACGGTCCTCGGTCTCGGCGGCTCCACCAACGCCGTGATCCACCTGATCGCCATGGCCGGCCGCGCGGGCGTCACCCTCACCCTCGACGACTTCGACCGCGTCGCCCGCACGGTCCCGGTGCTGGCCAACGTCCGGCCCGGCGGACAGACGTACCTGATGGAGGACTTCCACTTCGCCGGGGGCCTGCCCGGCTTCCTCTCCCGCATCCCGGACCTGCTCCACCTGGACCGGCCCACGGTGTCGCACGACACGATGCGGGAGCAGCTGGACGGCGCCCGCGTCCACAACGACGACGTCATCCGCCTCCGGGACAACCCCGTCGCGGACGAGGGCGGGGTCGCCGTCCTGCGCGGCAACCTCTGCCCCGACGGCGCCGTCATCAAGCACATCTCCGCCGAACCGCACCTGCTCAAGCACACCGGCCCCGCGGTCGTCTTCGACGACTACCGGACCATGCAGCGCACCATCAACGACCCGGCCCTGAACATCACCGCCGACAGCGTGCTGGTCCTGCGCAACGCCGGCCCCAAGGGCGGCCCGGGCATGCCCGAGTACGGCATGCTGCCCATCCCCGACCACCTGCTCAAGCAGGGGGTGCGGGACATGGTCCGGATCTCCGACGCCCGGATGAGCGGCACGAGTTACGGCGCGTGCGTGCTGCACGTGGCCCCCGAGTCGTACGTCGGCGGGCCCCTGGCCCTGGTGCGTACCGGCGACCCGATCACCCTCGACGTCGAGGCGCGCTCCCTCCGGCTGGGCGTGGACGACGAGGAGCTGGAACGCCGCAGGGCCGCGTGGACGCCGCCGCCCGCCCGCTACGAACGCGGCTACGGCGCCCTCTACAACGAACAGATCACCCAGGCCGACACCGGCTGCGACTTCGAGTTCCTGGCCCGCCCGGGCAAGGTGCAGGACCCGTACGCCGGCTGAACCGCACACCGACCGCAGGACCGCGCACACCCCTGCACCCGGAGAAAGCGCTTCCTGAACGAACCGCGCACCACCCACGCAAGACGCACCAGAACGGAGAACTGTCATGGCCCAAGCCGCAGCCGTGGCGAAACCGCCCGCGCCACCCCGGCGGCGCCGTGCCTCCGCCACGCCGCGCAGGCTCCCGTACCTGCTGATCGGACCGGCAGCCCTGCTGATGCTGGGCTTCATCGCCTACCCGGTCATCAGCGTCTTCTACTACAGCCTGCAGGAGTACAACCCCACCAAACCGTGGCGGAACGGCTACGCGGGCTTCGACAACTTCGTCAAGATCTTCACCGACGACCCGATCTTCTGGGACACCCTCGTCTTCAGCGCCAAGTGGGTCTTCGTCGAGGTCGGCCTGCAGCTGCTCTTCGGCCTGGCACTGGCGCTCATCGTCAACCAGACCTTCGTGGGCCGGGGCATCGGGCGCGCCCTGGTCTTCTCCCCGTGGGCCGTCTCCGGCGTGCTGACCTCCGCGATCTGGGTACTGCTCTACAACTCCCAGACCGGCATCACCCGTTACCTCGCCGACATGGGCATCGGCGACTACGGCACCAGCTGGCTGTCGGACACCTCGACCGTGTTCTCCGCGGCCGTCGTCGCCGACCTGTGGCGCGGCGTCCCCTTCTTCGCCATCCTCATCCTCGCCGACCTCCAGTCCGTCTCGAAGGACCTGTACGAGGCCGCCGAGGTCGACGGGGCGAGCCGGTTCAAGCAGTTCTGGCACATCACGCTGCCGCACCTGAAGGACGCCATCATCCTGTCCACACTGCTGCGCGCCGTGTGGGAGTTCAACAACGTCGACCTGCTCTACACCCTGACCGGCGGCGGACCCGCGGGAGTGACCACCACACTGCCGCTGTACATCGCCAACACCAGCGTCGACGCCCACGACTTCGGTTACGCGTCGGCCCTCACCACGGTCGCGTTCGTGATCCTGCTCTTCTGCTCGATCGTCTACCTGCGGCTGAGCAAGTTCGGAGGCGAGAACAAGTGATCACCAAGGAGGCCACCGCGCCCGCCCCCGTGCCCGCGCGGGCCGACCACGAACCACCGCGGCCGGCGAAGAAGCGCCGCCCCGCCTGGGACGAGGTCCCCCGCTGGCAGATCTACCTGCCGCTCGGCATCTACCTCGTCTTCACCCTGATCCCCTTCTACTGGATCCTGCTCTTCGCGCTGCGCCCGGCCGGCTCGACCTCGCTCGTGCCCTGGCCGATGACCTTCGACCACTTCGAGAAGGTGTGGACCGACCGCAGCTTCGGCACCTTCTTCGAGAACAGCGTGTACGTCGGGCTCGCCACCCTGGTGATGACGACACTCGTCGCCCTGGCCGGCGGCTACGCCCTCGCCCGGTTCGACTTCAAGATCAAGCGGGCCTTCATGCTCGCCCTGCTCTGCTCCCAGTTCGTGCCCGGCGCACTGCTGCTGGTCCCGCTCTTCGAGATCTTCGCCGAACTGCAGATGATCAACTCGCTCGGCAGCGTCATCATCGCCGAGACGGTCTTCCAGCTGCCGCTGTCGATCATCCTGATCAGCAACTTCATCAAGAACGTGCCGTACTCCCTGGAGGAGGCCGCCTGGGTCGACGGCTGCGGACGGATGCGGGCCTTCCTGGTCGTCGTCCTGCCGCTGCTGCGGCCGGGCCTGATCGCCGTCGGCTCCTTCGCCTTCGTGCACTCCTGGAACCACTTCCTGTTCGCCCTGATGTTCCTCAACAACCAGGACAAGCAGACCATCCCGGTCGGCCTCAACACCCTGATGAGCGCGGACAGCGTCGACCTCGGCGCGCTCGCCGCCGGCGGCATCATCGCGGCCGTACCCGTGGTGCTCGTGTTCGCCTTCATCCAGAAGTGGCTGATCACCGGCTTCAGCGCGGGGGCGGTCAAGGGATGAGACCGCGTCAGGCGGCGGTGGCCGCCACCCGGCTGGGCCTGCTCCGCGTGCCGGCGCGGGCCGACGACCCGGGTGACACCGGGCAGGACGTCCGCGGCACCGGCCGGGCCGCCCACGGCATCGTCCGCGGCACCCTCGCCCCGGCCGAGGACGCCGCCGCCGACCGGGCGGTGGCGAGGGGCACGAGCACGGGGAGGCCGCGATGACGACACCGCTGCCCGTCGTCCTGGCGGGCGCCCGCGGCCACGGCCGCTGGCACGTCGCCAACATCCGCCGCCTGGAGCGGGCGGGGCTGGTCCGGCTGGCCGGCATCTGCGAGCTGACGCCCCTGACCGAGCAGGAGGCCGGCGGGGAGCTCCCCGAGCAGTCCGCCGACTTCGGCGCCCTGCTCGACTCCACCGGCGCCCGGATCGCCGTGATCTGCACGCCGATCCCCACCCACACCGACCTCGCGCTGACCGCCGCCCGCCGGGGTGTGCACCTGCTGCTGGAGAAGCCTCCGGCACCGTCGTACGCCGAGTTCCGCCGGATGGCCGACGGGGTCGCCGAGGCCGGCGTCGCCTGCCAGGTCGGGTTCCAGTCGCTGGGCTCGCACGCCGTGCCGGCCATCCGCGACCTGGTCGCCGAGGGCGCGATCGGTGACGTGGTGGGCATCGGCGCGGCCGGCGCCTGGGTGCGCGACGAGGCCTACTTCCGCCGGGCGCCCTGGTCGGGCCGGCGGCGGCTGAACGGCGCCGACGTGATCGACGGCGCGCTGACCAACCCCCTCGCGCACGCCGTCGCCACCGCCCTCGCGCTCGGCGGCAGCAGCCGCGCCGAGGACGTCACCGGCATCGAGACCGAGCTCAGCCACGCCAACGACATCGAGGCCGACGACACCTCCTGCGTACGCGTCACCACCGCGCGCGGCCTTCGCGTCACCGTCGCCGCGACCCTGTGCGCGGAGCGGGCGGACGAGCCGTACGTCCTGCTGCACGGCAGCAGGGGACGCGTCACCTTCTGGTACAAGCAGGACCGCGTCCTGCTCCAGCGCGGCGGCCACGGCCCCGAGGAGTACCAGTACGGCCGCACCGACCTGCTGGAGAACCTGGTCGCCCACCTCACCACCGGCGCCGGCCTGCTGGTCCCGCCGGACGGGACGGGCGCCTTCATGCGGGTCGTCGAGGCGATCCGCCGGGCCCCCGACCCGGACCGGCTGCCCGACGCCGCCTGGCGCCACGTCCCCGGCGAGAACCGCCGCGTGGTCCCCGGCATCGACGGCCTGGTGGCCGCCGCCGCCGACACCCTCTCCCTCTACTCCGAACTGGGCGCGCCCTGGGCGCCGCGCACGGAACACCCCCTGAACGAGGTGAGCACACGATGACCGGCAACGACTCCCCGGTGCTGCGCGTGGCGGGCCGCCCCGTCGGCCGGTACGTCACCCGGCCGGAGCTGCCCGCCCGGCTCTCGCCGCGCCCCTGCCTCCACCCCGTCACCACCCTGGCCGGCACGGCCGTGACCGAGTTCAGCCCCGCCGACCACCTCCATCACCTCGGCGTCGGTGTCGCCGTTCCCGACGTCGAGGGGCACAACTTCTGGGGCGGGCGCACCTACGTGCGCGACCAGGGGCCGACCGAGCTCGACAACCACGGCGCCCAGCGGCACACCGCCTTCCAGCTCCGCGACCCCGACGGTTTCGTCGAGGAGCTGCGCTGGGTCGCCGCCGGCACCGAGCTGCTGCGCGAGCGCCGCACCGTCGCGGCCACCGGACTCACCGCCGCGGCGTGGGCGCTGGACTTCACCTTCTCCCTCACCAACGTCACCGCGGACCCGCTCACCATCGGCAGCCCCGCCACCAACGGGCGCCCCGGCGCGGCCTACGGCGGCTTCTTCTGGCGCGCCCGCAAGGAGAGCGCGGCCCCCCGGGTCTTCACCGCCGGCCGCGAGGGCGAGCGGGACGTGCACGGCAGCCGCGCCGACTGGCTCGCCCTGACCGGCGACACGTGGTCGCTGGTGTTCGCCGGGGCCACGGAGGAGACCCGGCGCGACCCCTGGTTCGTCCGCACCGAGGAGTACCCGGGGGTGGGCTCCTCCCTGGCCCACGACGAACGGCTGGCCCTCGACCCGGGCGACACCGTCGTCCGCCGGATCGTCACCGTCGTCGCCGACGGCCGCCTCGACGCCGACGGCGCCGCCACCCTCGTCCGAAAGGCGGTGAGCCCGTGACCCCCGAGACCGCGCAGACGTACACCAACCCCGTCCTGAACGCCGACTGGTCCGACCCGGACGTCGTCCGCGTCGGCGACGACTTCTACCTGACCGCCTCCAGCTTCGGCCGCGTTCCCGGCCTGCCGCTCCTGCACTCCCGCGACCTGGTCAACTGGACCCTGGTCGGGCACGCCCTGCCCCGCCTGGAACCGGCGGAGGCGTTCGCGGCGCCCCGCCACGACTGCGGCGTCTGGGCCCCGTCCCTGCGCCACCACGCGGGCCGCTTCTGGATCTTCTGGGGCGACCCCGACCACGGGATCTTCCAGGTCAACGCCCCCGACATCCGGGGCCCGTGGACCGCGCCCCACCTGGTGAAGGCCGGCAAGGGCCTGATCGACGCCTGCCCCCTGTGGGACGACGAGACCGGCGAGGCCTACCTCGTGCACGCCTGGGCCAGGTCCCGCTCCGGGATCAAGAACCGGCTCACCGGCCACCGCATGCACCCCGACGGCACCGGACTCCTCGACGAGGGCACGGTGATCGTCGACGGCGACCGCCTCCCCGGCTGGTTCACCCTGGAGGGGCCCAAGCTCTACCGGCACGACGGCTGGTTCTGGATCCTGGCACCCGCCGGGGGAGTGGAGACCGGCTGGCAGGGAGCCTTCCGCTCCCGCGGCTTCTTCGGGCCGTACGAGGAGAGGGTCGTCCTCGAACAGAAGGACACCGACGTCAACGGCCCCCACCAGGGCGGCTGGGTGCGCACGGCGACCGGCGAGGACTGGTTCCTGCACTTCCAGCAGCGCGGGGCGTACGGGCGGGTGGTCCACCTCCAGCCGATGCGGTGGGGTGCGGACCGCTGGCCGGTGCTGGGCGACGACGGCGCCCCGGTCGCCGAGCACCCGCGCCCCGGCCTGCCGCCGCAGCCGCCCGCCGCGCCCGCGACCGACGACGACTTCCCCGGCGGGCGGTTCGGCCGCCAGTGGTCGTGGACGGCCAACCCCCGCGACGGCTGGGCCACCCAGCACACCGGGGACGGGCTCCGGCTCGCCTGCGTACGCTCGGCCGACGCGCACGACCTGCGCAGACTGCCGAACGTGCTCACCCAGCGGCTGCCCGGCGACCCCGCGGTCATCGAGGTGGAGCTGCGCCTGGACGCCGGGGAACCGGGCGCGCGGGCCGGTCTCGCGGTGCTCGGCGACGCCTACCGCTGGATCGGACTCCAGCGGGGCGCGGACGGGACCGTGCACCTGGTGCACCGGTTCGCCGAGTCGGTGGCCGAGGCCGAGCGGGACGCCGACCACCCCCGCCCCGCACCCGGGGGACGGGTACGGCTGCGGATCGAGGCCGGTGCCGGGGCCCGCTGCCGCTTCTTCTACGACCTCGGCGGCGGCCCGCGCCCCACCGGCCAGGAGTTCGCCGCCACCCCCTGGCGCTGGGTCGGTGCCCTGCTCGGCCTGTTCGCGCTCGCCCCCGCCGGCCAGGGACACGCCGGCGCGGCCACCTTCACGCACTTCCGGATCGGACCCCAGTAACCCCTCACCCGTACGCCTGTTGGGAGCCGCAATGACGCACTTCCGTCGCAAGCGCTTGCCGGGATCCGGCAGAATCCTGGCCTCCGTCCTCGGTCTGGTCGCCGCCCTGGCCCTCGGAACGGTCGGGGAGGTCCAGGCCGCCCCGGCCGGGGAGACGGGGACGCCGCGCCCCACCGGCCGGGCGCACGGCTTCGCCTCCCTCGCCGGCGGCACCACCGGCGGCGCGGGCGGCAAGGTCGTCACCGTCACCGACCAGGCCGCGCTGGCGAAGTACGCGGCGGCGAAGGAGCCGTACGTCATCCGGGTGGCGGGCACCATCGCCGTCGCACCCTTCGGCTCGGACATCGTGGTCGGCTCCGACAAGACGATCACCGGCGTCGGTGACACCGGCGAGATCGTCCACGGCGAGCTGCACCTGAAACCCGGCACGCACAACGTCATCATCCGCAACCTGACGATCCGCGACAGCTACGTCGAGGGCGACTGGGACGGCAAGACCACCGACTTCGACGCCATCCAGATGGACTCCGTCCACCACGTCTGGATCGACCACAACCGCCTCACGCACATGGGCGACGGACTGCTCGACATCCGCAAGGACAGCGAGTACATCACCGTCTCCCACAACCGGTTCGAGAACCACAACAAGGCGCTCGGCATCGGCTGGACGGACAACGTCCGCACTCAGATCACCATCGACCACAACTGGTTCACCGGGACCAAGCAGCGCAATCCGTCGGCCGACAACTGCGCCTACGCCCACCTGTACAACAACTACCTCTCCGCCCAGGTCGACGACGGCGACCCGCAGTGGACGTACGGGAACTGGGCGCGCGGCGCGACGCGGATGGTCATCGAGAACAGCTACTACGACGGTGTCCAGCACCCCTACCGGGCGGACGCCACCGCGGAACTGGTGCAGCGCGGATCGATCCTGAAGGACACGACCGGCCGGCACGACGCGTGGGGTGACGCCTTCGAACCGGGCGACTTCTACGACTACCGCCTCGATCCGGCGGCCGCCGTCCCGGCCTTGGTCAAGCGCTTCTCCGGGCCGCAGAAGCACCTCGGCACGCACTGAACCACGCACCGGCCCAGGCGCCGGCCCACGCACCGGCCCGTGCACCGCACCGGGCCGCCCACTGATCCCCCCCCACGTGTTCAGCACGTTCACCGCACCGTTCCACCGCATCGTTGGATCCAGAAGAAGAGAGCCGACCAATGAAGATCAGCAATCGCAGCAGCAGAAGCACAGGCGGGCGCCGGGCATCCGCCGCCGTCGCTCTGGGGGCCGTGCTCGCGCTGACCGCCACCGCCTGCGGTGACGACGGCAGCGGGGCGGGCGGCGACAAGGGCGCCGAGGGCAGCGGCAAGGGGAAGATCGTCTTCTGGGACAACAACGGCGGTATCCGTACGGCTGTCTGGAAGGAGATCATCGCCGACTTCGAGAAGGCGAACCCGGACATCGACGTGGAGTACGTCGGGATCGCCGCCACCGAGTACCAGTCCAAGGTCGACACCGCCATCCAGGGCGGCGGCCTGCCCGACGTCGGCGGTGTCGGCGCGGCGATGCTCGCCGGGTTCTCGGCCCAGAAGGCCCTGGAGCCGCTGGACGACCGGCTCGCCAAGTCCTCGCTGAACGGCAAGCTCAACAAGGACATGATCGAGTCCCTGAAGGCGGCCGGCGGTGGCGACGGCACGCTGTACTCGGTGCCGACCTCCGCGAACAACGGCGTCCTCTACTACCGCACCGACCTGTTCGAGAAGGCCGCTCTGGACGCGCCGACGACGTGGGACAAGTTCTACGAGGCCGCCGAGAAGCTGACCAACGAGGACAAGAACGAGTTCGGCTACACCATCCGCGGCGGCTCCGGCTCCATAGCCCAGGCGCTCGACGCGATGTACGGGCAGTCCGGCATCACCTCGTTCTGGGACGCCGGCAAGAAGAAGACCACGGTCAACGACCCGAAGAACGTCGACGCGCTGGAGAAGTACGCGGCCCTCTACAAGAAGGCCACGCCGGCCGCCGACGTGAACAACGACTTCGCCAAGATGACCGCCCAGTGGGACACCGGCACGATCGGCATGCTGAACCACAACCTGGGCTCCTACCAGGACCACGTGAAGGCGCTCGGCGTCGAGAAGTTCCGCGGCATTCCGCAGCCGGTCGGCGCCTCCGGCAAGCGGGTGCAGGTCTCCAACCCGGTCGACGGGCTCGGCGTGTTCAAGAGCTCGAAGAACAAGGAGGCCGCCTGGAAGTTCATCGAGTTCGCCACCTCGGTCGAGCAGAACTCGAAGTTCAACGAGTCGGCCGGGCAGGTGCCGTCGCACACCGAGGCCGCGAAGGCCGCCTGGATCCAGAAGGCCGAGCCCACGAAGCTGGCGGCCGAGGCGCTGAACGACGGGTCCACGACCATCGTCCAGCTGCCGTACTACCTGCCGGACTGGAACACGCTGTCCAAGTCGGAGAGTGAGCCGCAGTTCCAGAAGGTGCTGCTCGGGGAGCTGAGCGCGAAGGACTTCCTGGACTCTCTGGCCGAGAAGCTGAACGAGGCACAGGCCGAGTGGACGGAGCAGATGGGTTAGTTCCCTCCGGGTTTCGCCGTGGGCGGTCCGTGGTGTGCGGGCCGCGGGCCGTCCACGGCCGGGCGCACCCATGCGGTGTTGCCCCACATCGACTTCTCCCTTCCCGAAAGGCACCCGCGTGGTTCTCGACCGAAGACAAGTCACCGCAGCCGCCGTCTCCGCCCTTCCCCTGGCGTTCGCCGCCACCGGCACCGCTCGGGCCGGCGGCCGCCGTCACCGCACCCTCTACATCGCCGGCGATTCCACCGCCGCGCAGAAGTACGCCGACGCCGCGCCCGAGACGGGGTGGGGAACGGCGCTGCCGTTCTTCCTCCGCAGGGACCTCGGTGTCTCCAACCACGCCGTGAACGGGCGGAGTTCCAAGAGCTTCGTGGACGAGGGGCGGCTCGACGTCGTCCTCGACGCGATCCGCCCCGGCGATCTCCTCCTCGTCCAGTTCGCGCACAACGACGAGAAGCAGGCCGACCCCGCCCGTTACACCGAGCCGTGGACGACGTACCAGGACCACCTGCGGCTGTACGTCGACGGGGCCCGGGCCCGCGGGGCGCGGCCGGTACTGGCCACGCCCGTGGAGCGGCGGCGGTTCGACGCCGCGGGCGACGCGGCGCCCAGTCACGGGGAGTACCCGGCGGCGATGCGGGCGCTGGCACGGGAGGAGGGCGTGGCGCTGCTCGACGTGCAGGCGCTGTCGCTCGCGCTGTGGCAGCGGCTCGGCGCGGAGGGGACCAAGGCGTACTTCAACTGGACCGCCACCGAGCAGGACAACACCCACTTCAACCCGCCCGGCGCGATCGCGGTCGCCCGGCTCGTCGCGCGGGAGCTGCTGCGCACGCGGGTGCTGGCGCACCGGGACGTGCGCCGGCTGGACGAGGCGATCCCCGAGTCCTGGATCAGCTGGCCGGCGCCGGCCACCGCGTAACACCACTTCCACCCCCGAGAAAGGGAGAGCCGCACCATGAGCACACGCAGATGGCATGGGCATGCCATGGGCAGGGCCGCCGCGCTCGCCGGCTGCACCGCCCTCGTGCTGAGCCTGACCGCCGCCACCGCGCAGGCCCGCCCCGACCACCACCACCCCCGCGACACCGCCCGGCAGACGCTGCCGGCGAACGACGGCTGGGCCTCCCACGGCACCGGCACCACCGGCGGGTCCGCCGCCGACGCGGAGCACGTGTACACCGTCACCACCTGGGCCGAGTTCAAGGCCGCCCTCGCCGCCGGCGGAGACGCGCCGAGGATCATCAAGGTGAAGGGCACGATCGACGCCGTCTCCGAGGGCTGCGAGGCCTTCGCCGCACCCGGCTACGACTTCGACGCCTACCTGGACAAGTACTCCCCCGAGAACTGGGGCCTGGAGACCGACCTGAGCGACGAGCCCGACGCCAGCCCCGAGGGCCTGCGCCGCGCCTCCGCCGACCGGCAGAACCAGGCCGTCAAGGCGAACATCCCCTCCGACACCACGATCATCGGCGTCGGGCGGAACGCCGGTATCAAGGGCGCCAGCCTGCAGATCAAGGGCGTGGACAACGTCATCGTCCGCAACCTGACCCTCGAGAGCCCCGTCGACTGCTTCCCGCAGTGGGACCCCACCGACGGCGACAAGGGCAACTGGAACTCCGAGTACGACAGCGCCGTCGTCCACGGGTCGACGCACGTCTGGCTGGACCACAACACGTTCACCGACGGCGAGCACCCCGACAGCGAGGCGCCCACCTACTTCGGCATGCTGTACCAGCAGCACGACGGCCAGCTCGACATCGTGAAGGGCGCCGACCACGTCACCGCCTCCTGGAACGTCTTCACCGAGCACGACAAGACGATCCTGATCGGCAACAGCGACAGCGAGTCCACCGCCGCCGGCGACCGCGGGCACCTCAGGACGACCTTCCACCACAACCTCTTCAAGGGCCTCGTCGAGCGCGCGCCCCGGGTGCGGTTCGGACAGGTCGACGTCTACAACAACCACTTCGTGGCCGGCGAGGACTACGCCTACAGCTTCGGCGTCGGCAAGGAGTCCCAGCTCGTCGCCGAGCACAACGCCTTCACCCTGCCGCGCGGTGTCAGCCCCGCGAAGGTGCTGAAGCGGTGGAACGACGCGCCGCTCACCGCCGCGCACAACCGCGTCAACGGCCGCACCGCCGACCTGATCGCCGCGCACAACGCGGAGAACCCGGACGCGCCGCTGCGGTCCGGCGCCGGCTGGACGCCCACCCTGCGCACCAAGGTCCTCCCGGCCTGGGCGGTCCCCTTCGTCGTCGACCACGGCGCGGGCGCCGGCCGCCTGCGCTGACGCCCCCGGACCGAGGGCCGGGGCGCCCGCACCGCCCCGGCCCTCGCCGCACCCGCGAAGCACCCGACACGGACACGCACAGCACCCGCAACACCCGCGCACCCGCAACGCGCCCGCACCCGAAGGAGCACCGGCATGCACCGACCCGCCCTGTCCCGCAGAGGCTTCCTCCTGACGACCGCCGGCGCGGGCGCCGCCCTCGGCCTCGCGGCCGGCCCCGCCGCCGCCGGCCCCCGGCCCCGCCCGCGCCCCTTCGGCAGGTACGGCTCACCGGCCGCCCGCCGCACCCCGAAGACCCTGTACGTCGACCCGCACGGCCGCGGCGACTTCACCTCCGTCCAGGCCGCCGTGACCGCCGCCGAGGGGCCCGGCTGGACGCTCGTCCTCGCCCCCGGCACCTACCGCGAGACGGTCTCCGTGCCCGCCGACCGCACCGGGGCGACCTGGATCGGTGCCGGTGCGGACCCGCGCGACACCGTCATCGTCTTCGACAACGCGGCCGGCACGCCCAAGCCCGACGGCTCCGGCACCCACGGCACCAGCGGTTCCGCCACCACCACCGTGCGGGCCGACGGCTTCACGGCCCACCGGATCACCTTCGCCAACGACTGGCTGCGCGCCGACCACCCCGGCTTCACCGGCACCCAGGCCGTCGCGATCAAGGTCCAGGGCGACCGCTCGGCGTTCCACCACTGCCGCTTCCTCGGCCACCAGGACACCCTCTACGCCGACACCCGCGACCTCGGCCACTTCGCCCGCCAGTACTACGCCCACTGCTATGTCGAGGGCGACGTCGACTTCGTCTTCGGCCGGGCGACGGCCGTGTACGAGCGCTGCCACTTCCGCACCCTGGTCCGCACCGACCTGTCCGGCGCCCCCCACGGCTTCGTGTTCGCCCCGTCCACGGCGGGCGCCAACCCGCGCGGCTACCTCGTCACGCGCGGCCGGATCAGCAGCGAGGCCCCCGACGGCTACTACAAGCTGGCCCGCCCCTGGGTGCCCAGTTCCGACACCACCGCCCGCCCGATGCTCACCGTGCGCGAGACCCACCTCGGCGCGGGCATCGACGCGGTCGCCCCCTACGCCAACATGCGGGACGCCCACCCGTGGCAGGAGCAGCGGTTCCGGGAGTACCGCAACACCGGCCCCGGCGCCGTGGTCACCGTCCCGGAGAACCGGCCCCGGCTCACCCGCGCCGAGGCCGCGTCGCACACCCGGGAGGCGTACCTCGGCGACTGGCGGCCGTATGACCGCCGGCGGTGACCCGCCCGACGGCACGGCCGCCGCGCTGCCCGGGTTCCACCCGGCGCTCAAGGACGAGCTGACCTTCCCGCTCGCCTGGGGGACCTCGCCGGTACGGGACTTCGAGGCGTGGCGGCGCACCGCCCGCGCCACCGTGGAGGCGCACCTCCTCGTCGACCGGCAGGACGACACCCCCTACGCCCCCGAGTTCACCGCCCGCGAGGACGGCGACGGCTGCACACGCGAGCTGGTCACCCTCTCCCTCACCCGCTACGGACGGGTCCGCGGCGCCCTGCTCACCCCGCACGGCGCCGGGCCCTTCCCGGCCGTGCTGCTCCTGCACGACCACGGCTCCCGCTTCGACATCGGCAAGGAGAAACTGGTCCGGCCCTGGTACGACGACACCCGGCTCGCCGCCGCCGTCGACTGGGCGGACCGGCACTTCGACGGACGCTTCCCCGGCGACGAACTGGCCCGGCGCGGCTACGTGGTGTTCTGCGCCGACGCCCTGGGCTGGGGCGACCGCGAACCACTCGCCTACGAGCGGCAGCAGGCCCTCGCCAGCAACCTCTTCCACCTCGGCAGTTCGCTGGCCGGGCTGCTGGCCCGCGAGGACCAGCGCGCCGCGGGCTTCCTGGCCGGCCTCGACCGCGTGGACGCCCGCCGGGTCGCGGCGGCCGGCTTCTCCATGGGCGGCTACCGCGCCTGGCAGACGGCCGCCCTCAGCGACGACGTCGCCGCCGCGGTCAGCGTGTGCTGGATGACCGGCCTGAAGGGGATGCTGGTGCCCGGCAACAACACCCTGCGCGGGCAGTCCGCGTTCCACATGCTGCACCCCGGGCTCGCCCGCCACCTCGACCTGCCCGACGTGGCGAGCATCGCCGCACCGAAGCCGATGCTGTTCCTCGGCGGTGAACAGGACCCCCTGTTCACCGCCGAGGGCGTCCGCACCGCCTACGCCCGGCTGCGTGCCGTCTGGCACTCCCGCGGCGCCGCCGGCCGGCTGCGCACGGAGACCTGGCCGGACGTGGGGCACGCCTTCCCGCGGCGCATGCAGGACGAGGCGTTCGCCTGGCTGGAGTCGGTCACCGCCGCACCGGACTGACCGACCCGAGGGCCGGCACCACCGGCTCGATCGTGCCGTCCGCCGCGAAGCGCAGCCGGTCGACCGTGGTCTCCCGGTGCGTGCCGTCCCCGCCGGGCCTGCCGGGGCCGTTCAGGGCGAACCGGTGGTAGACGATGTACCAGTCGTCGGTGCCGGGGGTGTTGACCACGGAGTGGTGGCCGGTGCCGAGGATGCCGTACTCCGGGCGCGTGGACAGGATCGTGCCCCGCTCGGTCCACGGGCCGAGCGGGGTCGGGCCGGTCGCGTAGGCGACGTGGTAGTCCTCGCTGCGGGTGTCGTCCTCGGACCACATGAAGAAGTAGGTCCCGTCGCGTTTCACCACGAAGGACCCCTCACGGAAGTCGTCCGGGGTGATGTCCTGCACGCGCGACGCGTCGGACGACACCATGCCGTCGTTCAGCGGGACGACGTAGCCGCGCCCGTTGCCCCAGTACAGGTACGACGTGCCGTCGTCGTCCGTGAGGACGGCCGGGTTCCCTCGGAGTGTCACCAGTGTGTGTCGGCGCGTCAACAGGACGGCCGTGCCCGAAAGTTCCGGGACGGACAGGGGAACGCCCCCCGCCGGTCGTCACCGGCGGGGGGCGTTCGACGGGCCGGCCGAGGGGGGCTCGGACGGCGCGCACCGGCCCGGGGGGCGGGCCGGTGGATCAGGGGCACCCGAGTGCGGTCACTCGTAGCGGATGTCGGAGGCGGTGAAGTCGCACGTCTTGCCGTACGGGCCGACCGGGGAGAGCTTCTTGGGCTCCTTGCCGCTGCTGTTGCCCTCGTAGCGGGCGCAGGTCTCGATCTTCTTCTTGCCGTCACCGTGGATGCGGACGTTGCGCAGGGCCGCCGTGTCGCCGTAGTTCTGGTTGACGCCGACGATCGACTTGCCGGGCGCGGTGATGTCCACGTCGTTGATGATGATGGTGCGCTTGTACTGCTTCTTGCAGTTGCCGCAGGAGCGCACCAGCTTGCCGAAGTTCTCGACCCGGAACTTCGAGACGACGAGCTTGCCCGCGCCGTTGAACTGGAGCACCTTGTCGTCGGCGTTCTTCGCGCCGCCGCCGTACACCGTGTACACCGCCGAGGGCGAGGTGCCCTTGAAGCTGGCGGCGTCCTCGCCGACGTCCAGCCACCACACGTTCTGCAGCGTGCAGGAGCCCTTGCAGTGGACGCCGTCGGCCGCGGGGGTGCCGATGATGACGTTCTTCAGCGTGGCACCGTCCGCCAGCTCGAAGACCGGGTCCTGGCCCTCGTCCTGGCCGTCGCCGCCCAGGTCGCCGGTGCCGTAGAACTTCTTCATCCCGCCGTCGTACGTCCCCTTGACCGGGATCGTCGACGAGACGGGCTTGCTGCCGGTGTCCTCGGGCCAGGACGACGCGGCACCCGCGGTGGACAGCATCGTCGTGGTGACGATCGCCGCTCCGGTGAGGCCGAACGCAGCGGTTCCGGCGATCACCGCCCGCCGCTTGGTGATCCGGCGGCGGTGGCGGACGCGCTGTTCAGCTCGTGCAGTCATGCCCATGTTCCTTGCGTGGGGAGAGGATCTTTACGCTTCCTGGTCGCCACCGGTGCGGAATGGGTTGCCGGGTCTTCGGATCTTTTTCACGAACCGTCGTCGCGGGGTGCGAAGTCGCCCTTCACCGAGAGCCGTTCGGACCCGGCGGTGGCCGTCGCGGTGTAGCGGTCGCCGTGCGCGTCCCGGCCGCCGCGCTCGTGGTTGTACTGGCCGGCGAACATCCACTCGCCCGCCGGGACCGTCCGGCCCTCCTTGAGCGTCCACCGGTGGACGAGGAAACCGTCCCGCTCCTCGCGCGTGAACGTGAAGTCGTCCTCCGGCAGCGACCGCCATGCGCCGGTGGAGGTGACACCGCCGGTCTGCGCCACCCTGAGCTCGACGGTGAGCGCGGTCAGCGGCTCACCGGTCTTCAGGGTCACGTTGCTCTGTGCCCAGAATTCGTTGCTGTGCGGGTCCACCGAGCCGTCCGACCACAGCGGGCCGTCCTCGACGCCGGAGGCGGGCGGCCGGGCGGTTCCGGTGCCGGTCGGCGGCCCGGAGGACGCGGGGGTCTCCGGGGCCGTCGGCTCGGGCGGGGCGGTCGGCGTCGGGTCGGCCGGCGGGGCGGGCGCCCGGCTCGTGGTGGCGTCCGGTGACGGCGCGGGGGCCGGAGAGGCGGTGACCGAGCGCTGCGGGGGAGCGTCGTCCTTCACCGCCGACGCGACCGCGTACCCGCCGACCGCGAGGACTCCCGCCACCGCGGCCGTGGCACCGGCCACCCGCGCCCAGCCCAGCAGCGGCGGACGCGCCGCCCGGTGCTGCCCGGGGCGGTCCTGGCCCTGGCCCGCCATGCCGCGCTCGACCCGGGCCAGGATGCGCGCCCGGTCGGGCTCGTGTGCCCCGGCCGCCTCGTGCAACCGGGTGCGCAGCTCCTCGTCCCGGTCCAGCTGCCCGGTCATCGGTTCCTTCCCGCGGCCTCACCACTGCGCGCGACCGCCGCGTGCACCTGTTTCTGAGCTTCCCGTGTGCCGAGCAACCGCTGCAGTTCGGCCATTCCCTTCGATGTCTGGCTCTTCACCGTACCCACCGAGACGCCCAGGGCGAGCGCCGTGTCCTTCTCGGAGAGGTCGAACGCGTGCCGCAGCACCACACATGCCCGCTTGCGGAACGGCAGCCGGCGCAGCGCCTCCTGGACGTCCACCACTCCCGCGACGTCCGGGTTCTCCGTCTTCTCCTCGCGCTGCGACCAGAACAGGGCGATCCGTCTGCGCTCGCGCACGGCGGTGCGGACGCGGGTGCGGGCGAGGTTGGCGACGACACCGCGCGCGTACGCCGCCGGATGGTCGGCCGCGCGGACCCGGTCCCAGCGGTGCCACAGGGCGAGCAGGGCGTCCGCGGCGAGGTCGTCGGCCGCGTCCGGCTCGCCCGTCAGCAGGTGGGCGAGCCGCGAGAGTTCGGCGTAGTGGCGCTCGAAGAAGGCGTGGAACTCCACGGAGGCGGCGTCGTCGACGACTGTCTCCACAGGCGGACTCTCCTCGCAGCGGCTTCCCCGGCGTCGAACAGCCGTGCGCCGGGCGGGAATCCGGAACTGTAGCAGCGTCCGGCGTACCGGCCGTACGGTGAGCCGAACGCCGTGTGACAGGGCGAACCCGCCGGGGTCCCGTCGGCCGGGGCTAGCTCTTCAGCGCCGCCTCCATCATCGCCTTGGCCACCGGGGCCGCCAGTCCGTTGCCGCTGACCTCGGAGCGGGCCGCGTCGGACTGCTCGATGATGACCGCCACGGCGACCTCCTCGTCCGACGAGTCGGACTTGGCGTACGACGTGAACCAGGCGTACGGGGTCTTGCTGTTGTTCTCGCCGTGCTGGGCCGTGCCCGTCTTGCCGCCCACGGTCGCGCCGGAGATCTGCGCGTTCGACCCGGTGCCCTTCTCGACGACGGTCTCCATCGCCGACTGCAGCTGTTCGGCGGTGGCGGAGCTGACGATCCGCTTCGAGTCCGCGTCGCCGTAGTCCTCCAGGACGTCACCGCCGCTGTCGGTGATCTGCGACACCATGTGCGGGGAGACCAGCTCGCCGCCGTTGGCGAGGGCCGCCGACACCATCGCCATCTGCAGCGGCGTCGCCGTCACGTCGAACTGGCCGATGCCGGTCAGGGCGGTCGACGACTTGTTCATGTCCTCCGGGAACACGCTGGTGTAGGCCCGCACCGGCACGTCCTGCGTCTCGTCGTTGAAGCCGAACTTCTCGGCCGTCGCCCGCAGCTCGTCCTGACCGAGGTCGACGGCCATCTTCGCGAAGACGTTGTTGCACGAGTACTGCAGCGCGGTGCGGATCGTGGCGTTCTCGCAGGGTGCGTTCGAGTTCTCGTTCGTCAGGTCGGTCACGGTGCCCGGCAGCGTGTACGGGTCCGGGCTGTCGGTGCTCTCGTCCACCGACCCGTACAGCCCGTCCTCCAGCGCGGCGGCGGCCACGACCAGCTTGAACGTCGAACCCGGCGGCAGCGGCTGGCGCAGCGCGCGGTTGGTCAGCGGCTTGTCCGGGTCGCCGGTGAGCCTCTCCCACGCCTCACCGGCGGTGTTGGCGTCGGTCAGCGAGCCCGGGTCGTACGACGGGGTCGACACGACCGACAGGATCCGGCCCGTCTTCGGGTCGATCGCGACGGCGGCGCCCTTCGTCCCGCCCAGCGCCTCGAGCCCTGCCTTCTGCACGTCCGGGTCGATCGTCGTGACCACGTTGCCCGGCTCGGCCCGGGTGCCGGTGACGGTGTCCATCACCGTCTTCAGCCGCGGGTCGGTGCCGTTGAGCAGGTCCTGGTAGATGCCCTCCAGCTGCGTCGGCGCGTACGCCTGTGAGGCGTAGCCCGTCACCGCCGCGTACAGGCCGCCCTCCTCGTACGTGCGCTTGTAGGCGAGGTCGCTCCCCTCCGTCGGCGCCGAACCGGTGACCGACCGGCCGGCCACGATGATGTTCCCGAGCGGCTCCGCGTACGTCTCGATCGCGTTGCGCCGGTTTGCCTTGTCGTCCGCGAGTGCCCGGCCGTCGTAGAACTGCACCCAGGTCGCCCTGATCAGCAGAGCGAACACCAGGAGCAGCGTGAAGACCGATGCGCGCCTGATCGTCTTGTTCATCCCGGTGACAGGACGAACAGGCGGGAGCGAATCGTTCCCATCCGCCCTGTTTTCTCATCTTCCGTTCATGAAGCCGGCTTCGTGAAGCCCGCCTCGTAGGCCCGGATCACCGCCTGGGTGCGGTCCCGGGTGCCGGTCTTGGCCAGCACCGACGCGACATGGGTCTTCACCGTGGCCGGCCCCACCCGCATGCGCTCGGCGATCTCCGCGTTGGTCAGTCCGGTCGCCATCAGGCGCAGCACCTCGCGCTCGCGGTCGGTGAGCCGGGCCACCCAGGCGGGCGGGGCCGGGTTCGCGCGGGCGTGCTCGGCCGCCAGCCCGCGCACCGCCGACGGGAACAGCAGCGTGTCGCTGCGCGCCACCAGTCGTACGGCCTGGACGAGTGTGTCGGCGTCGGCACGCTTGAGCAGGAAGCCGGCGGCCCCGGCCCGCAGGGCGTCGTAGACGTAGGAGTCGTTCTCGAAGGTGGTCACGACCACGATGCGGGGCGGTTCGGCGAGCGTGGCGAGGATCTGCTCGGTCGCGCGGATGCCGTCGACCTCGGGCATGCGGACGTCCATCAGGACCACGTCCGGCCGGGTCTCCCGCACCACGGAGACGGCCTCGGCCCCGGTGGCGGCCTCACCGGCGACCTCCAGGTCCGCTTCCGCGGAGAGGATGGCGCGCAGGGCGGTGCGCACCATGCGTTCGTCGTCGGCGAGGACGATCCGGATCGGCGGGCGGGTCATGGGGTCCTCCGCGGGTGGGCCGCACGGGCCCTGTCGGACGGGGCGTGCGGGCTTCTTCGGACGGGGCGTGCGGGACTTCCGGACGGGGTGTGCGGTTGCGTGCGGTCCTGTGCGGCAGGGGTGCGCGGTCCCCGTACCGGCAGGCCGTGCGGCTCCTCCGGGCGGGACGCCCGGCCCCCCGCCGGCGGGCCGGCCCTGTACGGGGGCTGCGGGACGAACCTCCGCGAGGCGCCGGGAACGATGCTCCACGGGCGGGCCGCGGGACGGTCCTCCCCGGGCGGGCCGCCGGCGGGCGGGGCTCCCGGTCCTCTCCGGCCGGTCACGCGCTGCCCCGCAGCGGCAGTCGTACGTGGAGCCGCCACGCCCCCTCGACGGCGCCCGCCTCGGCCGCGCCGCCCAGCAGGCGGGCCCGGTCGGCGATGCCGCGCAGGCCGTGGCCGCCGTGGGGGCGCGGGGCGCGGGCCTCGCCGGTCCCGCCGAGGGGGTTCTCGACGGTGATCCGCAGGTGATCGTCCAGCACATCGACGCGCAGTGCCACGGCGACCTGTCCGCCCGCGTGCTTGAGCGCGTTGCTCAGCCCCTCCTGCACGATGCGGTACGCCTCGCGGGAGACCAGCGGCGGAAGCGCCCCGGGGTCGGCGGCGACGGTGGCCGTCACCCGCAGTCCGCCCGCGCGGACGCGGCGCAGCAGGCCGTCGAGGTCGGCGGCGAGCGTCGGCGCCGGCGCGGTGCCGGGCGCGTCGCCGTCCCGCAGCACACCCAGTACGGCGTCGAGCTCGCCGACCGTGCGGCGGGTGGTGTCCTCGATCGCGGCGAGGGCCTCGCGGACGAACTCCGGGTCGGTGTCCAGGAGACGGCGGGCCGCGCCGGCCTGGAGGGTGACCGCGCTCAGGGCGTGGCCGACGGAGTCGTGCAGCTCGCGCGCGAGCCGGTTGCGGACGGCGAGGTCGGCGGCGCGGGCCTCGGCCGCCGCGACGCGGTCCTCGGGGGAGGCGCCGAGCAGCGCGGGCGCCCAGCGGGCCAGCAGCGTGCCGCAGGCGGCGGCGCATCCGGCGAGCGCGACCAGCATCGCGGCACCCGCGACCGGCGCGAGGGCGAGCGCCCAGGAGTGGTGGAGGACGCCGGGCGGCTCCGCCCAGTCGTCGCGCAGCGCGGGCACGAAGGGCAGCGCGACCAGAGCCGCCGCGAAGGGCGGCACCGTGAGGGACATCCCGGCGACGATCCCGCCGAAGCCGAGGTGCAGCGTGAACCAGGCCGCCGTACGTCCCTTCTCGCCCTTCGTCCGGGCGGGCCCGAAGGCGAGCCGGTCCGCGTCGACGCCGCACAGCCACCGCACGACGCCGGACTCCAGGGGGCGGGTCAGCGGGAACAGCGAGGTGACGGCCGCCAGCGGCAACCCGAGGGCGAACGCGGCCAGTTGCAGGGGGAAGGAGTCGAGGACGTTCGTGACCCCGGTGGCCGGGCCGACGACGACCGAGCCGACGAGGACGTACGGCATGGCGAGCGCGCCGCCGAGGATCAGATGGATCCACCGCAGGCGCGCCCGCCGGCCGAACAGGAACCGGGCGAGTGCGGTCACGGCCGCGTGCCGGTGCCGGCCGACCGGCCGGTGAGGAACCGCGCGCCGACGGCGGCGGGAAGGAAGCCGACGATCATCTGGGCAGCGTAGGTGAGGATCATCAACCGCGTCGGGCGGTCGGCGGGTTCGTCCGGCCCGATCACCGAGGCGAGGAGCATCCAGCCGCCCCAGCGGGCGACCGCACCGGAGCACACCCAGGTCACGGCGCACCCTTGAGCCCGAGATACGGCAGGCAGGCGACGACGGCGACCGCCCGCAGCAGCCGGCGGGTCCGGGAGGCGCCGGCGGACGGTGCGGCCGGGGCGGGGGCGGAGGCGAACGTCTGCGTCATGCCTCCACGCTCCCGCGCGGACGCCCCTGGCACGTCCTGCGCACCGACGATCCGCCTCCGCCGCGCGGCGGAGCGGGTCAGTCCGAGAGGTGGAGCACGAGCTCGTCGATCTCCTCGCCCCGGGCCCGGGCGAATCCCCGGGCCCGGGCACTCGTCTCGAAGCCGCACTTCTCCAGCACGCGCCGCGAACCGTTGTTGTCGGCCGCCGTCCGCGCGTACAGTGGGCGGTCCTTCACCTCGGCGAGCAGGGCCCGCAGCGCCGCGGTGGCCACCCCCCGCCCCCAGTACGCCCGGTCGACCCAGTACGTCACCTCGCGCTCGCCCGGCTCCCCGTACACCGCCGCGCTGCCGATGACGTCACCGTCGCCGAGGATGGTCCGCGCGATGTCGGAGGACGCGCGGATCTTCGCCCAGTGGGCCTCGAAGGCGTCCCGGTCGGCGGGATCCTGTGGGGTGAAGGCCGCCATGCGCAGGGCCTCCGGGTCGTTCATCTGCCGGAAGAAGACGGGCAGGTCGCTGTCGTGTACCTCGCGCAGGGCGATGTGCATGACTCAGAGCCTACGCGTGGCCAGCGTCAGCCGGTCCCGCGCATCGAACAGCGCGTCCTTCACCATCTGTTCGTGGGCGGGCGTCAGCCGTGCCACCGGCACCGAGCAGCTGATCGCGTCCCGGGCGGGCGTGCGGTAGGGGACCGCGACGCCGAAGCAGCGCAGCCCCAGCGTGTTCTCCTCGCGGTCCACGGCGAAGCCCTGCTCCCGCACCTGGTGGAGCTCCTCGATGAGCTTCTCCCGGTCGGTGATCGTGTGCTCGGTCAGCGCGGGCAGCGTCTCCGGGAGCAGCTTGCGGACCTGCTCGTCGCTGTACGTGCTCAGCAGCGCCTTGCCCAGCGACGTCGAGTGCGCGGGCAGCCGGCGGCCGACCCGGGTGAACGGCCGCAGGTAGTGCTGCGACTGGCGGGTGGCCAGGTAGACGACGTTCGTGCCGTCCAGCCGCGCCAGGTGGATGGTCTCCGTGGTGTCGTCGGAGAGCCGGTCCAGCGTCGGCCGCGCCGCCGCGACCACCTCGTCGCCGTCGATGTACGACGTGCCGACCAGCAGCGCCCGCACGCCGATGCCGTACCGCGTGCCCGTGGCGTCCGTCTCCACCCAGCCCAGCTCGACCAGTGTGCGCAGCAGCATGTAGAGACTGGACTTGGGATAGCCGACGGCCTCCTGGACCGACGCGAGGGAGTGCATACCGGGACGTCCGGCGAAGTACTCGAGCAGTTCAACCGTCCGTACGGCGGACTTGACCTGCGCTCCGCCCCCCGTCTCGCCAGTCGACATCGCCCTTGACCCCTTCGTTCGACGAGAAGCTGAAGATATAGTCTCCAACAGCATATTCATCATCAGAGACAGCGTTCAGTATATCGAACGAGTCCGATGCGCAGCACGTCCGATGCAGAGCATGTGGAGGGACCCGCGGTGGCAGCAGCACCAGTCTGGAGTGTCGACCCCCGAACCGGGAAGCAGCGCGAGCAGGTCGCGGTGGAAGCCACGGCCCAGGAGGTGGACGCCGCCGTACGGGCCGCGCACGCCGCCCGGGACGCCCTCGCCGACCGCACCGTCCGCGCGGCCTTCCTGCGCACCGCCGCCGAGGAGCTGAAGGCGGCCGAGAGCACCCTCGTCGAGGCGGCCGACGCGGAGACCGCGCTCGGCCCGGTCCGGCTCACCGGCGAACTCGCCCGCACCTGCTACCAGCTGCGGGCCTTCGCCGACATCGTCGACGAGGGCGAGTTCCTCGGCGTCGTCATCAACCACCCCGACGACACCGCGACCCCGCCGATCCCGGACCTGCGCCGCTACAAGGTGCCCCTGGGCGTCGTCGCCGTCTACTCGGCCTCCAACTTCCCCTTCGCCTTCTCCGTCCCCGGCGGTGACACCGCGAGCGCGCTCGCGGCCGGCTGCCCGGTCGTCGTCAAGGCGCACCCCGACCACCCGGCCCTGTCCGAGCTGGTCGCCGGGGTGCTGCGCCGGGCCGCCGCCCGGCACGACCTCCCCGAGGGCGTCGTCGGCCTCGTGCACGGCTTCGAGGCGGGCATCGAACTGATCAAGCACCCGCTGGTCGCCGCCGCCGGCTTCACGGGTTCCGTCCGCGGTGGCCGCGCGCTGTTCGACGCCGCGGCGGCGCGGCCGGTCCCGATCCCCTTCCACGGCGAGCTCGGTTCGCTGAACCCGGTCGTCGTCACCCAGGCGGCGGCCACCGAGCGGGCGGAGGCGATCGGCGCCGGGCTGGCCGGCTCGATGACGCTGGGCGTCGGCCAGTTCTGCGTGAAGCCCGGCCTGGTCCTGGTGCCTGCGGGCGCCGCCGGTGACGGCCTGGTCAAGTCCCTCACCGACGCGGTCAGTGACACGGACGCCGGGGTGCTGCTCGACCACCGCATGCGGGACAACTTCGTCGCCGGCGTCGCCGAACGCGCGGCGCTGCCCGACGTGGACTGCCCGGTGACGCCGGGCTCGGGCGGCGAGCACACCGTCGCCGCCGGGTTCCTCACCGTGCCGGCCGGGCGGCTGACGGAGCGGGGCGAGCACGACCTGCTCCTCGAGGAGTGCTTCGGACCGGTCACCGTGGTGGCCCGCTACGAGGACGAGGCCGAGGTGCGGGGAGTCCTGTCCCGGCTGCCGGGGAACCTCACGGCGACCGTGCAGCTCTCCGCCGAGGAGGCGGCGGGCCAGGGACGCGGGGCGGAGATCCTCGCGGAGCTCACGCCGCTCGCGGGACGGGTGCTGGTGAACGGCTGGCCCACGGGGGTCGCCGTGGCGGCGGCCCAGCAGCACGGGGGCCCGTACCCGGCGACGACGTCGACGTCCACGTCGGTGGGCGGTACGGCGATCGAGCGGTGGTTGCGGCCGGTCGCGTACCAGGGGACGCCCGAGGCACTGCTTCCCGCCGAGCTGCGGGACGGCAATCCGCTCGGGCTGCCCCGCCGGTTCAACGGGGTGCTCGAGCGATAGCGCCGTCGGGGGCGCGGGTGGTCCGCGGGCCGCGGCACCGCGGTGGCCGCTCGCGCCCACGCGGCGAAGCCGCGGCCCGACGCGGCCCCGCGCCCCCGAGCAGGTACACCCGCCCCGAGAGGATCGACCGATGGACCTGAAACTTCCCGAACTGCCCTTTCCCCTCCGCGCCTACGGCCCCGACGGAGCCTGGTCCTACGAGAACGGTGTCCTCACCGGATCGGCCGGTCCCCGGCAGGACCGCTTCGTGCCGCCGACCGGGGAGGCACTGGAGCCCACGTCCGACGCGCCGCGGCTGCTGGGGCCGCCCGACGGGGACTTCCAGCTGATCGCCCGCGTCACGGTCGGCTTCAAGGGCGCCTTCGACGCCGGGGTCCTCTACGTCCACGTCGGCGAACGGTCCTGGGCCAAGCTGTGCCTGGAGTACTCCCCGGACGTGCCCACCGTCTGCACGGTGGTCACCCGGGGGCACTCCGACGACGTCAACTCCTTCACCGTGGACGGCGACTCCGTCTGGCTGCGGGTCAGCCGCACTGGACGGGCCTTCGCCTTCCACGCCTCCCTCGACGGCGAGCGCTGGACCTTCGTCCGGCTGTTCACCCTGGGCGACGAGGAGGAGACCGGCGCCGCCCTGGTCGGCTTCCTCGCCCAGGCGCCGGTGGGGGAGGGGTGCGAGGTGAGGTACGACCACCTCGAGTTCCGGCCGGCCTGGCCGGCCGACCTGCGCGACGGCAGCTGACGCAACCGCGAGGCCCGGCTTCCGCGTCCTGCGTTGCATGATCAGCGAACGTGTGACCGGAAGCCGGGTGATCCGCACCGTCCTGCCCGCCGAGGCGGAGACCGTCGCCGCCCTGCACGCCCGGGCCAGGGCGACGTACTACCCGGACGGGCTCCCCGACGACGGCTTCGACTGGGTGGCCGTCTGGCGGGGCGCCGTCGAACGGCCCGACGGGCACGTGCTGTGCGCCGTGGAACGGGGCAGCCTCGTCGGCATCGCCTCCTTCCGGGTCCCGGACGACGGCCCGGCGGACACGGTCAGGCTGTTCCAGTTCCACGTCGACCCCGACCACTGGCGCACCGGCATCGGCACCACCCTGCACGCGGCCTGCGTCGAACAGTGGAGCGCCGACGCCAGACGGACGGCCGTCCTGGAGGTACACGTCGACAACCGGCGCGCCCGGGCGTTCTACGCCCGCCGGGGCTGGGTCCCCGACCCGGAGAACCCGCCCGCCGAGGGCGACCACCACCTGTTCCTGCGGTACCGCGTGCCGGGGGAATGAGGCTCCCTGCTTGAACGTTCAGGTACGGGGCGGAGAAGGCCTTCGCACCCGTACGACCTGGAGAAGAGCCGAGACATGCGCGTCGAGATCTGGAGCGACATCGCCTGCCCGTGGTGCTACGTGGGCAAGGCCCGCTTCGAGAAGGCGCTCGCGGCCTTCCCGCACCGTGACGGCGTCGAGGTGGTCCACCGGTCGTTCGAGCTGGACCCCGGGCGGGCCAAGGACGACGTCCAGCCCGTGCTGACGATGCTCACCGCCAAGTACGGCATGAGCGAGGCCCAGGCACAGGCCGGTGAGGACAACCTCGGTGCGCAGGCCGCCGCCGAGGGACTGGACTACCGTACCCGGGACCGTGACCACGGCAGCACCTTCGACATGCACCGGCTGCTGCACCTCGCCAAGGAGCAGGGCCGGCAGGAGGCGCTGCTGGACGCGCTCTACCGGGGCAACTTCGCCGACGAGCGCTCCGTCTTCAACGACGACGAGCGGCTCGTGGAGCTGGCCGTAGCCGCCGGCCTGGACGCGGACGCCGCCCGCGCGGTGCTCGCCGACCCCGCCGCGTACGCCGAGGAGGTGCGCGCCGACGAGCGCGAGGCCGCGCAGCTCGGCGCCACCGGCGTGCCGTTCTTCGTGCTCGACCGGACGTACGGAGTCTCCGGCGCCCAGCCCGCCGAGGTCTTCGCCCAGGCGCTGACGCAGGCGTGGGGCGAGCGTACGCCGCTGAGGCTGATCGACGACGGGGGCGCCGAGGCGTGCGGTCCGGACGGGTGCGCGGTGCCCCGGAACTGATACTCCAGGTGGAGCAGTCGCATCAGCGTTCCTTGGAGGAACCGCGTAGGAATACGCGATGGACGGGTAGGTCGCCGGGCGGCACAGTGGCCTCATGGAGAGCTTCGAGAACCTCGTCCGTACCGAGTTCGCCCCGAAGACCACGTACCTGAACACCGCCAGTACCGGCCTGCTCCCCGCCCGGACCCTCGTCGCGATGCGTGACGCGGCGGCGTCCGCGGCGGCCGGGCAGCCGCTCGACATGTTCGCCGACGTCGAGGCGTCCCGGTCCGTCTTCGCCCGGCTCCTGGGGGTGCCCGCCACCCGGGTCGCGGCCGGCGCGTCGGTCGCCACGTTCAGCGGGCTCGTCGCCGCGTCGCTGCCCGCGGGCGCCGAAGTCCTCACCGCGGAGGCCGACTTCAGCTCCCTGGTGAACCCCCTGTACACGCGCGGCGACCTGAAGGTGCGCAGCGTGCCGCTGGAGCGGATCGCGGAGTCGGTCGGTCCGCAGACCGTGCTCGTCGCGGTCAGCTCCGTCCAGTCCGCCGACGGGCGGATCGCCGACCTGGCGGCGCTGCGGGACGCCGCACGGACGCACGGTGCTCGGACGCTGGTCGACGCCTCGCAGTCCAACGGGTGGCTGCCGCTGGCCGCGGACGACTTCGACTACGTGGCCGCCGTCGCCTACAAGTGGGCGCTCTGCCCGCGCGGCGTGGCCTTCCTCGTCGTACCGGAGGACCTGGGAGAGTCGGCCGGACTGACGCCGCTGTTCGCAGGGTGGGCGTCCGGTGAGCGCCCCTGGGACAGCTGTTACGGCCCCGTCGAGGAACTCGCGCACTCCGCACGGCGCTTCGACGAGAGCCCGGCCCTCTTCTCCTACACGGGCGCCCGGCACTCCCTGGCCCTGATCGAGGAACTCGGCGTGGACGCCGTGCATGCCCACGACACCGCCCTCGCCGACCGGTTCCGGCAGGGACTGGGCTCCCTGGGGCACGAGCCGGTGCCCGCGCCGGGCTCCGCGATCGTCTCCGTGCCCGGGCTCGGCCACCGGCAGGGCGATCTGAGCCGGGCCGGCGTCCAGGTCTCCGACCGGGCGGGCCGTCTGCGGGCCGCGTTCCACCTCTACAACACGGCGGCGGACGTCGACCGGCTGCTGGACGTGCTGGCGGGCTGAGACGGCCGGACCGAAGTCGGCCGGGCACGAAGGCAGCCGGGACGGCCGGGCCGGGACAGCATCGGGCAGGGGCCTCCCGTCCCACACGAGAAGGCCCCTGCCCGGGTTCAGGTGGGGGTCATTTCACCGGGGCGAAGCCCCGAGCCCCGATGCCGTGTCGTCCGGGGGGGGGCGACCCCCGGGCCCCCGGCCGAGTCGGGTCACCGGACGGGCGTGAAGTCCCGCGCCCCGATGAACTCCGGCCGCCGGATCGGTGCCGCGAACGGCTCGACCGCCGTGTTCTCCACGCTGTTGAACACGATGAACACGTTGCTGCGCGGGAACGGCGTGATGTTGTCGCCCGACCCGTGCATGCAGTTGCAGTCGAACCAGGTCGCCGAGCCGGCCTTGCCGGTGAACAGCTTGATGCCGTACTCCGACGCCATCTTCGTCAGCGCCTCGTCGGACGGCGTCCCCGCGTCCTGCATCTGCAGGGACTTCTTGTAGTTGTCCTTCGGCGTGGCCCCCGCGCACCCGAGGAACGTCCTGTGCGACCCCGGCATGATCATGAGTCCGCCGTTGGTGTCGTAGTTCTCGGTGAGCGCGATCGAGACCGAGATGGTGCGCATGTTCGGCAGGCCGTCCTCGGCGTGCCAGGTCTCGAAGTCCGAGTGCCAGTAGAAGCCGCTCGCCCCGAAGCCCGGCTTGACGTTGATCCGCGACTGGTGGACGTAGACGTCCGAGCCGAGGATCTGCCGGGCCCGTCCGACCACGCGCTCGTCGCGCACCAGCTTGGCGAACACCTCGCTGATCTTGTGCACCTCGAAGACCGACCGGATCTCCTTGGACTGCGGCTCGACGATCGAGCGCTCGTCCGCGCGGATGGCCGGGTCCGTGGTGAGCCGCTCCAGCTCGCGCCGGTAGACGTCGACCTCGTCCGGACCGATGAGCTGGTCGATGGCGAGGAAACCGTCGCGGTCCAGGGCCTGCAGGTCACCGGCCGAGACCGGGCCGGGCGTGTCCGGGGAGCCCCAGACGACCGGGTCCTGCCGGGGGGTTGCCACCTCGGTGGCGCCGCGGGTGGGGTAGAGGTCGGTGACGTTCGTGGTCGTGGTGGTCACGGTGACTCACACCTCCTCGGTGAGCAGCGGGTAGACGCCGTTCTCGTCGTGGTCCTCCCGTCCGGTCACGGGCGGGTTGAAGACGCAGATGCAGTGGAAGTCCTCCTTGACCTTGAGCGTGTGCCGCTCATGGCCGTCCAGGAGGTACATGGTCCCCGGTGTGATGTGGTACGTCTTCCCCGTTTCGCGGTCGGTCAGTTCGGCGTCGCCCTTGGTGCAGACGACGGCCTCGATGTGGTTCGCGTACCACATCGACGTCTCCGTACCCGCGTACAGGATCGTCTCGTGGACGGAGAAGCCGACCTTCTCCTTGGCCAGGACGATGCGCTTGCTCTCCCAGGTGCCGGACGCCGACTTCACGTGCCGGTCGGTGCCTTCGATCTCCTTGAACGAACGGACGATCACGGTGTTGCGATGCCTCCTAGGTGAAGGGTGTGCAAGGGTCCCCGGCGCCCTCGGCCCGCGGGCCGAAGGCGCCGGAAGCAGTGGTGCCGTCAGGCGGTCTCGCGCACGGCCCGGGCGAGGGTCTTCATGCCCTCGTCCAGCTCGTCGGGCGTGATGGTGAGCGCCGGGAGCAGCTTGACGACCTCGCTCTCGGGGCCGGACGTCTCGATGAGCAGCCCGAGTTCGAAGGCGCGCGCCGCGACCCTCCCCGCGCGGGCCTTGTCGTGGAACTCCAGGCCCCAGACCAGGCCGCGGCCCCGGTACTCCTTGATGTCGGCGAGGTTCTCCTCGGTGATGGCGATCATGTGCTGCTCGACCTGCTCGCCGCGCTTGCGGGTCTGCTTCTCCATCGCCGACCCGTCGGCCCAGTACGCCTCCAGCGTGGCGGTCGCCGTGACGAAGGCGGGGTTGTTGCCGCGGA
This sequence comes from Streptomyces sp. WG5, assembly GCF_049974565.1. Lineage (NCBI taxonomy): Bacteria > Bacillati > Actinomycetota > Actinomycetes > Kitasatosporales > Streptomycetaceae > Streptomyces > Streptomyces sp. WG5. Next base: position 102,516 of record NZ_JBNGGC010000012.1, read on the forward strand.
AGGTGCCGTTGTGCTCGCCCGGCTCCCAGACGTCCAGTTCGGGCTTGAACAGGGTCAGCGCCATGGGCAGGCCGTAGCCGCTGATCGACTTGGAGACGGTGACGATGTCCGGCGTGATGCCCGCCTCCTCGAAGGAGAAGAAGGCACCGGTACGGCCGCAGCCCATCTGGATGTCGTCGACGATGAGCAGCATGTCCTGGCGTTCGCACAGCTCGGACAGGGCGCGCAGCCACTCGGCCCGGGCGACGTTGATGCCGCCCTCGCCCTGCACCGTCTCGACGATCACGGCGGCCGGCTTGTTGAGGCCGGAGCCCTGGTCCTCGAGCAGCCGCTCGAACCACAGGAAGTCCTCGACGGTGCCGTCGAAGTAGTTGTCGAACGGCATGGGCGTGCCGTGCACCAGCGGGATGCCGGCGCCGGCCCGCTTGAACGCGTTGCCGGTCACGGCGAGCGAGCCCAGCGACATGCCGTGGAAGGCGTTGGTGAACGACACGATCGACTCGCGCCCCTTCACCTTCCGCGCCAGCTTGAGCGCGGACTCCACGGCGTTGGTGCCCGTCGGGCCGGGGAACATGACCTTGTACGGCAGGTCACGCGGGCGCAGGACGAGGTTCTGGAACGTCTCCAGGAAGCGGCGCTTGGCGGTGGTCGACATGTCGAGCCCGTGCGTGACGCCGTCCCGCTCCAGGTAGTCGATCAGCGCGCGTTTCAGCACGGCGTTGTTGTGCCCGTAGTTGAGCGAGCCCGCTCCGGCGAAGAAGTCGAGGTACTCGTGGCCGTCCTCGTCGTACATGCGGCTGCCGAGCGCGCGGTCGAAGACGGTGGGCCAGCCGCGGCAGTAGCTGCGCACCTCGGACTCGACGGTCTCGAAGACACTGAGGTCGGGCTGGGTGATGGTCACGACGAAATCGCTCCTCGTGGGATGAGGGTGGGAGAGGAAGGTCGTACGGATCCGGGGGACCGGTGAGGTCCCGGCCGGGAAGTCTCAGGGCCGGACGGTCAGGGGTGCCGGGCCGTCCGGGCAGCCGGTCGGTCAGCGGGCTGCGGACAGGGGGCCGATGCGGTACAGGACCTCGGGCTCGTGCGGCCCGTCGGGGAACAGGTCGGTGTCGAACAGCACCTCGCGCTCCAGCCGGGCGCCGTGCCGCTCGGCGAACGAGGTGAACAGCCGCTGGGACGCGGTGTTGTCGGGTGAGATGGTGGTCTCCACGGTGGTCATCCCGCGTTCCGCGATGGTCCGGGCGGCCAGTCCGTCGAGCAGAGAAGCCGCGAGCCTCCGTCCACGGTAGGCACGGTTCACCGCCACCTGCCACACGAGCAGGGTGTCCGGCCGGTCCGGCCGCATGTAGCCGGTGACGAAGCCGACCGGCACGCCGTGCCCGTCGCGGGCGACGGCCGAGGTGGCGGCGAAGTCCCGGCACCAGAGCAGATAGCTGTAGGACGAGTTCAGGTCGAGGACCTCGGAATCCCTCGCTATCCGCCACAGAGCGGCCCCATCGGCCACTCTCGGACGGTCGATTTGCAGGTCTGCTTGCGCGGCAGTCATGCAAATTGAATTTACCCAGGGAAATTCGAAATTGCATCGCCGGACGGGGTTACGTATGGGCGCGTCGTGTGTTATCACGCGGGCGCGTGCTTCCGCGCGAGAGGGCGGCGGTATGTGCGTTTTGTACGTGTCATACGCCGCAAAACGGGCACCCTGTGGATCGGGTCACAATCACGTAACCCGTGCGGGGCCTGCCCGAAATGCGAGGGTCGAGGTCCGTGAAGTTGTTGTGTTTAAGACCCGGGAAAGCGGGCAGGAGAATACGGGAAGCTGTGCTGAGTGTAATTCGTTAATTCTGTTTGTGTGAGCTTCGGTAATTCCCTTGAGTTCACGCTTTTGAAAGTCCGGGTCCGGTCGGCCGGCCCCAGGCGTCCTCGACGGCCCGCCGGGCCGCCTCCGGATCGGCCTGCAGGCCCTTCTCGGCCAGCGCGGCACCCAGTGCCGCCAGAGAGCCCTGCACGGCTCCGCGCGTCGCCTGCGGGCCGTAGTGGTTGACGCGGATCATCTCCCCGGCCAGCGCGCCCCCGCCCGCCGCCAGCGGCAGCGCCGGATCGGACTCCAGGGCCCGGGCCACCAGACCGGACGCGTCGACACCGGACGGCGTCCGCAGCGTCGTCGCGACCGGCGCCGCGTCCTTCGCCTCGTACACGTACGGCTCCAGGCCGCCGCCCAGCGCGAGCACGCCGGCCCGGGTGGCCGCCGCGGCCGCCGCGTGCCGGGCCGTCACCGTCTCGAGGCCCTCCGCCTCGATGCGCTCCACGCACGCCTCCAGGGCGAGCATCTCCAGCTGCGCCGGCGCGTGCGGCAGCGCCTTGCGCCCGCCGCCGATCCAGCGCTCCCTCCAGTCCAGCAGGGAGAGGTACGACCGGCGGGGCGCCCCGGGGTTCGCCGCCATCCGCGCCCACGCCCGCTCGCTCACCGACACCGCCGACACCCCGGCCGGACCGCCCATCGCCTTCTGGGCGCCGATGACGCACAGGTCCACGCCCCACGCGTCCGGCAGGACCGGCTCGGCGCCCACGGAGGCCACGGCGTCCAGGTAGAAGAGCGCGCCGTGCGCCCGCACCACCTCACCGATCTCCGCGACCGGGTTGGTGTTCCCGGTCGCCGCCTCGGCGTGCACCAGGGACACGAAGTCGATCTCGGGGTGCTCGGCCAGGGCCGCGCGGATCTGCTCGGCGGACACGGCCGTGTGGAACGGCACGGCGAGGTCGTGCACGGTCGCGCCGCAGTCCCGCAGCCAGTCCCCGAACGTCTGGCCGTACGGCCCCGTGACCACGTTCAGCGCGACGGTGCCCGGCCCGGCGGCACCGCGGATCGCACCCTCCAGCGGCAGCAGCGCCTCGCCCTGCATGATCACGACGTCCTGGCCGGTGCCGAGCAGGCGCGCGACCCGGTCCTCGATCGCGGCGAAACGGCCGGCGCTCAGCGGGGCGAGGTCCAGGAAGGGGTGGGTCACTGTGGTGCTCTCTTCGCTCACGGGCAGGTGTACGGCACGTACGGAGTCGAGAGTAACCACGGGCTGCGCCGCCGCTCGCGCCGGAGGTCGTCCGTTGCGACACCCCCACGCCCGGAATTGTGGCTTCCGCCACAGCCGTCGTGATCACCGGGCTGATGGACTCGTACGCGTGTTCGCTCTCCTGCTGCTCCTCCTCGTCGCGGTGGTGACGGCCGCCCTCGTGAGCCGGGGTCCCGGCACGTACCCCCGCGCGCGGCCGGTGCCGGCGGGCGTCGTTCCCGCGCCGCGCAAGCCGGGCGCGCCCTTCCGCGTCGTCGCCGGGGTCGCGGGCGGGGCCGCCGTCCTGCTGTACCTCTGGGGTCTGCTGTGCGTGGGTTTCGCGGCCATGGAGGCGGAGGACGGTGGTACGGGTTCCGCGCCACCGCGGCCCTGCCGTACCGGCGTGCCCCCGGAGCTGTCCGGGCGGGTCATCGACCACTCCGTCTCCTACCTGCCCCTGCGCTTCAGCTGCGAGACCACCGACGGTGACGCCTACGACTCCGCCGACGTCCCCGGCTACGTCAACCCCGGCGTCGCCGTCCTCGCCCTGACCGCCGTCGCCGGTGCCGTCGCGGCCGGATGTGCGAGCGAGCTGCGCGCCCGAGCGTCGGCGCGCGACGGCGGCCGGTGACCGGGCCTTCGAACACCCCCGCGGGCGGGTCTAAGGTGCGGGGCATGAGCGATCGCACGGTGCTGCACGTCAAGGGTCGGGTGCTCGTCGGACCGGAGGAGGTCCGCGACGAGGTGTGGGTGATCGACGGCAGGATCTCCCACGACCGCCCCACCGGCGCCGCCGACGTCCGCACCGTCGAGGGCTGGGCGCTGCCCGGCCTGGTCGACGCGCACTGCCACGTCGGCCTGGACCGGCACGGCGCCGTCCCCCAGGATGTCGCCGAGAAGCAGGCACTGACCGACCGCGAGGCCGGCACCCTCCTCATCCGCGACGCGGGCTCGCCCTCCGACACCCGCTGGACCGACGACCGCGAGGACCTCCCGAAGATCATCCGGGCGGGCCGGCACATCGCCCGCACCCGCCGCTACATCCGCGACTACGCCTGGGAGGTCGAGCCCGAGGACCTCGTCGCGTACGTCGCCCAGGAGGCCCGGCGCGGCGACGGCTGGGTGAAGCTGGTGGGCGACTGGATCGACCGGGACCTCGGCGACCTGTCCGCCTGCTGGCCGCGCGGCGCCGTCGAGGCCGCGATCGCCGAGGCCCACCGCCTGGGCGCCCGCGTCACCGCGCACTGCTTCGCCGAGGACTCCCTGCGCGACCTGGTCGAGGCCGGCATCGACTGCGTCGAGCACGCCACGGGGCTGACGGACGACACGATCCCGCTCTTCGCCGAGCGGGGCGTCGCCATCGTGCCCACCCTCGTCAACATCGCCACCTTCCCCGCGCTCGCCGACGGCGGCGAGTCCCGGTACCCGCGCTGGTCGGCCCATATGCGTCGGCTCCACGAACGCCGCTACGACACGGTGCGGGGCGCCTACGACGCCGGGGTCCCGGTCTTCGTCGGCACCGACGCGGGCGGTTCCCTGGCCCACGGCCTGGCGGCGGCGGAGGTCGCCGAACTGGTCACCGCGGGCATCCCGCCCGTCGAGGCCCTCGCCGCGACGACCTGGGCCGCCCGGCGGTGGCTCGGCCGTCCCGGCCTGGACGAGGGCGCGCCGGCGGACCTGGTGGTGTACGACGAGGACCCGCGCGCGGACGTGCGCGTGCTCGCCGCCCCGCGCCGGGTGGTGCTGAACGGGCGGGTCGTCGGTTAACCGGAGCGATCCGTCGGCGCCCCGCGCGCCGACGTGGCCGGCGGCGGCGCGACGGCGACGGGCGAAGGGCGATGGACGAAGGCGACGGCGCCGGGCAGCGGCTGGGCGGCGGCCCCGTACGTCGCGGCCGGCACCGCCGGCCGGGGTGCCGTAGCCCCGGGCTGCCGCCGCCCGCCGCCGGCGTCCGGGATACCGGCGGCGGACCCCGGGGCGTCCGCGGCGGGCTCCCGGGGGAGGGGCGTACGCCTCAGGCCGGTTCCGTCACCGCCCGCCCCAGCGCCCGCAGGAAGCCGTCCGTCGTGGCCCGGTCCCGTACCGCCAGGCGCAGCCACTCCTCGCCCAGCCCCGGGAACGTGTCCCCGCGCCGTACCGCGTACCCGAGGTCGCGCAGCCGGTGGCGTACCGAGGCCGCGTTCGGCAGGCGGACGAGGACGAAGGGGCCCTCGGCGGGCTCGGCGACCCGCACCCCGGCGCCGGCGAACTCCGCCAGCCCGGCGACGAGATGGGCCCGGTCCGCGGCGATGTGGTAGGCGGCGTGCGCGGTCTCCGCCAGCGCCGGTGGTGCCACGCACACCTCGGCCGCCGCCAGCGCGGGCGTGGACACGGGCCACAGCGGCTGGGCGCGCTCCAGGGCGGTGACCGTCTCCGGGTCCGCCAGGACGTATCCGATGCGCAGCCCGGCCAGCCCCCACGTCTTGGTGAGGCTGCGCAGGACGACCAGCCCGGGTACGTCCGTGCGCCCGGCCAGCGCCTCCCGCTCGCCCGGCACCGCGTCCATGAAGGCCTCGTCCACGACCAGCGTCCGCCCGGGACGGGCCAGTTCCGCGATCGCGGCCGCCGGGTGCAGCACCGACGTCGGGTTGGTCGGGTTGCCGATCACCACCAGGTCCGCGTCCTCGGGGACGGCCGCCGGGTCCAGCCGGAAGCCGTCCGCCTCCCGCAGCAGCACCCGGTCGACCGTGTGCCCCGCGTCCCGCAACGCCGCCTCCGGCTCCGTGAACTGAGGGTGCACCACGACCGGCCGGCGCACCTTCAGGGCCCGCGCCAGCAGCACGAACGCCTCGGCCGCGCCCGCCGTCAGCAGGACCCGCTCCACCGGCAGCCCGTGCCGCGCCGCCACCGCCGCCCGCGCGGCCCGCCCGTCCGGGTAGGCCGCGAGGGAGCCGAGGGAGGCGGCGACATGGTCGCGCAGCCAGTCCGGCGGCGTGCCCGCGCGCACGTTCACCGCGAGGTCCACCAGGACCGAGCCGTCGTCGCGGACCTCGGCGTCCCCGTGGTGCCGCAGGTCGGGGCCCCCGGAACCGGCCCGGTCCCCGGCCTCAGTGTGCATGGGAGTGTGCGTGTCCATGCCCGTGATGGTGCCCGTGGTGGTGATGGCCGTCGTCGTCGGGGTGGAAGTGCGGCTGCTGCGGCAGCCCCACCTTGTCCTCGAACCCGGGCAGCGCGATCCGGTACACGCAACTGTCGCAGTTCATCCGGAGGTCGCCCTTGACGGCCTCCTCGTACCGCTCCCACACCAGGTCGAGCAGCTCCGGCTCCGGCCCGATGACGTCGGCCGACCGCACCTCGGTCTCCGGGTGGGCGGCGGCCCACTCCTCGGTCTGGTGCCTGACCCGGTCCGGGAGGATGCCGGTGAACAGGAAGTACGGCAGGACCACGACCCGCCGCGCCCCGAGGCGCACGCACCGGTCCAGGCCGCCCGGCACGTCCGGCTTCGCCAGCGACACGAACGCCGTCTCCACAGCGCCGTACCCGCGCCCCTCCCACAGCAGCCGCGCCGCCTTGAACACCTCCGCGTTGGCGTCCGGGTCCGTCGAGCCGCGCCCGACCAGCAGCACGGTCACCTCGGCGGGGTCCCAGGACGGGTCGACCGCCTGGGCCAGCCGCCGCTCCAGCACCCGCAGCAGCGCCGGGTGCGGGCCCAGCGGACGGCCGTACGTGTACGCGATGCCGGGGTGCCGCTCCTTCTCGCGGGACAGCGCCGCCGGGATGTCACCCTTGGCGTGTCCGGCGGAGACCAGCATCAGCGGCACCGCGGCGAACCGGCGCACCCCGCGCTCCACCAGTTCGGCGACCGCCTCGCCCAGCGGCGGCGGGGACAGCTCGATGAAGCCGCCCGCGACGGGCAGTTCGGGGTGGCGGCGGCCCAGCTCGCGCACGAAGTCGCGGAACGCCTCGGCTCCGGCCTCGTCCCGGGTGCCGTGTCCGGCGATGAGCAGGGCGGGCGGCGGGGTGGTCACGATTTCTCCTCGAATGGCGAATCGGAGTACGAAGTGGGGTGGTACAGCAGGGCGTTGAGCGCGGCGGCGGCGACCGCCGAACCGCCCTTCTCGGACACGTTGCTGACGGCGGGCAGCCCGCTCTCGCGCAGCGCGGCCTTGGACTCGGCAGCGCCGACGAAGCCGACGGGCAGACCGATGACGAGCGCCGGGTCGGCGTCCAGGGTGAGCAGTTCCTCCAGGGCGGTCGGCGCGTTGCCGATCACCCAGAGGGCCCCGGGACCGACCTGCTCGTACGCGAGCCGGATCGCGTGCGCCGAACGGGTCAGATCCGGCCCGGCCACGGCGTCCCTCAGCTGGCAGACGGTCTCCCGCCGGGTGATCCCGGCCGCGACCATCTCGACGTCCACCACGACGGGCGCCCCGGCGTGCAGAGCGGCGTACGCCCGCTCCAGAGCGGCCTCGTCGGTGACGAGGTCGGTCGCGTACTCCAGGTCGGCGGCGGAGTGGATGACCCGCTCCACCACCGCCCGGGTCAGCGGCGGGAAGTGCGAGGTGTCCAGGCGGGCGCGCAGCCGCCGGTAGGACTCCTGCTCGATGGGGTGGACGACACGGCTCACTTGGGCTCCTCCTGCCAGCGGTAGCCGCGCGGCGTCACCATGCGCCCGGCGATCTCGCGGGTCGCGGTGTTGCCCACCGTCACGACCGTCATCATGTCGACGGTCGCCGGGTCGAGAGCGGCGAGCGTGGTGAGCCGGCTGGACTCGTCGGCGCGCGACGCGTTGCGTACGACACCCACCGGCGTCGCCGGCTCCCGGTGCTCCGCGAGGATTGCCAGCGCCTTGGGCAGCTGCCAGTCCCGGCCCCGGCTGCGCGGGTTGTAGAACGTCACGACGATGTCCGCCTCGGCCGCCGCCCGCACCCGCCGTTCGATGACCTCCCACGGCGTGTGCAGGTCGGACAGGCTGATCGACACGTGGTCGTGGCCGAGCGGCGCCCCCAGGATCGCCCCGGCCGCCAGTGCCGCCGTCACGCCCGGCACGCCGACCACGTCGATGTCGTCGGACGCCTCCGCCAGCGCGGGCGACGCCATGGCGTACACCCCGGCGTCCCCGCTCCCGATCAGCGCCACGGCGTGCCCGCGCCGGGCCTCCTCCACCGCGGTCCGGGCCCGCTCCTCCTCGGCGCCGAGCCCCGACTCCAGGACCCGCGTGCCGGGCCGCAGCAGGTCGCGGATCTGGTCGACGTACTGGTCGAGGCCGACCAGCACGGAGGCCCGCCGCAGCTCGGCCTGCGCGCGCGGCGTGACCAGGTCCCGGGCGCCCGGCCCGAGCCCGACCACCGCGAGCCGCCCGCGCCCCGGCCGCCGTACGACGGCGCAGGTCGCCATCGCGGGAGCCGCCGCCGACTTCCGCTTGGGCACGAGGAGTTCGCCGCCGCGCACCAGCGCCGCCGCCTCGGCGACCGACGGCGTGCCCACGGCCGCGAGCGGGGCGTCGGAGGGGTTGGGCACCTCGACACCCGCCAGCTCGCCGGCGGCGTACGTCACCAGGGGCACGCCCAGCCGCTCGGCGGCGCCCACGATGCCGGGCTCCTCCGCCTTGGCGTCCACGGTGGCCAGCTCGGCGACCGACGCGGCGGACAGCCCGGCGTCCCGCAGGGTGCCCTCCACCAGCCCGAGCACCTCGTCGACCGGCGCCCCCTTGGACGCGCCGACGCCGACGACCAGGGACGGCGGACGCAGGACGGCCTCGTGCTCGGTCCGCTCCACCAGGCGGTCCGTCAGCCGGATCGTGTACGCCCCGTCCTCGGCGACCGGCAGCGGCGGCAGCGGCCAGGACACCTCCGACCGCAGCGCGACCGCCTCGCCGTCCAGCAGGGCGCGCGAGACCCCGGCGACATCTCCCTCCACGGGCAGCCCGAGGGTGTCCAGGCCGGGCAGGCCCACGGCGTCCGTCGCCGTCGTCACCACCGGCTCGGCGCCCAGCACCTCACCGACCGCGCGGGCGAGTTCGTTGGCGCCGCCCGCGTGGCCGCCGACCAGCGACACGGCGAACCGCCCGCCCTCGTCGACGCACACCACACCGGCGTCGGTCCGCTTGTCGTCCAGCAGCGGCGCCACGAGCCGGACCACGGCCCCCGTGGCCAGGAAGCACACGAGCTGCTCGCACTCGGCGAACGCGGTCCGCACGGCGTCCGCGACGGGACCCCCGTACACGCGCGTGCGGTCCGGCCACGCCGCGGCCAGCCGGTCCCGCGCCGCAGCTCCCGCCGCGGTGGCGGAAATGAGGCCGATCAAGGGGCAACTCCTTCGGTACGGCTGTGCGGCCTCACGCCCCACAGCAGGAAGACGGGATTGGTCGCCGCGAGCCGGGTCACGTCCCCCGGCAGCGGCGCGAGCCGGGACGACTGCAGCAGCACCCCGTCGCACTCCAGTCCGGCGTCGAGCAGTGCCTGGCGGGCCGCCGGCACCCGGTCCAGCGCGGCCATGGCGACGACCACGGTCCGCCGCGCCCGCTGCGCGCACCGCGCGACGATCGCGGGCAGTTCGCGCCCGCCGCCGCCGACGAACACGGCGTCCGGGTCGTCGTCCAGGCCGGACAGCGCCGCGGGTGCCGCCCCGTGCACCACCCGGACGTCGACGCCGTGCGCGGCGGCGTTGGCGCGGACGCGCCCGGCACCGTCCGGCGTCTTCTCGACGGCGGTGACGGCGGCGCCGAGCCGCGCGCACTCCACGGCGACGGACCCGGAGCCCGCGCCGACGTCCCAGACCAGGTCGCCGGGACGGGGCCCGAGCCGGGCCAGCGCCAGTGCCCGCACCTCGAACTTCGTGATCATCGAGTCGCGGTGCGCGAACGCGGCCTCGTCCAGCGCCCACCCGGCGGGACCCGGCTGAGGCCCGGCGACCGTCCGTACCGGGGCCGGCGCCCGTGCCTCGTCCAGGCACAGCACCACGCTCACCGCCGTCCCCCAGTCACGGACGGCGGCCTCGGCGGGCGCCACCCGCTCCACGCGCTCCTCGGCGGAGCCCAGCGCGGAAGCGACGACGAGGACCCGCGCGTCGGCCCGCAACGCGGCGCCGAGCTCCGCCGGACCCGCCCCGGGGCCCGTCAGCACGGCGACCTTCGGGTGGGCCCGGCACAGGTTCACCGCCGTCCGCAGGTCCCGCCCGTGCGCGCTGGCCACCACCGCGTCGTCCCACGGCAGCCCGGCCCGCGCGAACGCGGCGGCGACGGAGGAGACACCGGGCCGGACGTCGAGCCGCTTGGGCCCGAACCGCTCGGCCAGCACCCGCACGATCCCGAAGAACCCCGGGTCACCGGAGGCCAGCACGACCACCCGCCGCCCCTGCGCGACGTACTCCGCGACCGTGTCGAGGGCGGGCGCGAGCGCCCCGAGCACGACCCGCTCGGCACCGTCCGGCAGCCGTACGGCGTCCAGGTGGCGCCGCCCGCCGACGACCAGCTCCGCACCGGCGGCGACGTCCTCGCCGGGCGGCGCGCCGGCGCCCATCCCCACCACGGTGATCACGTGCTCGCACCCCGTGTGCGCAGCTCCCGGCGCGCCCGGGGGTCGGCCTTGCGGTAGCCGTGGAAGTGCCCCGGGTGGTACAGGTGCGAGCGGGTGCCGTGCGCGTCGAGGGCCGGGCCGACCAGGAACAGCGTGTGCTTCCAGAGCTTGTGCTCCTTGACCGTCTCCTCCAGCGTGCCGATCGTGCACCGCACGACCAGCTCCTCCGGCCACGTGGCCTGGTACGCGACGACGACCGGCGTCTCGGTGGGGTAGCCGCCCTCCAGCAGCTCCCGCACCAGCTGGCCGCTGCGGGCCGCCGACAGGAAGATCGCCATGGTGGTGCCGTGCTTCGCGAACTCGCGGACCTCCTCCCCGGGCGGCATCGGCGTCTTGCCGCCGCCGAGCCGGGTCAGGACGACGGACTGCGCGACCTCCGGGACGGTCAGCTCCCGCTGCGCGAGCGCGGCGACCGCGGAGAAGGCGGAGACGCCGGGCACGATCTCGGTCGCGATGCCGATCTCCGCGCACCGGTCGAGCTGTTCCTGCGTACCGCCCCACAGGGCCGGGTCGCCGGAGTGGATGCGGGCCACCCGCAGCCCCTCCCGACGCGCCCGCCGGTAGACGGCGACGACGTCCTCCAGCGACATCGTCGCCGAGTCCAGCACCTCCGCGTCCCCCCGCGCGTGCTGGAGGACCTCCGCCTGGACCAGGCTCGCCGCCCAGATCACGACGTCGGCCTCGGCGATGGCACGCGCGGCGCGGAACGTCAGCAGGTCGGCGGCGCCGGGGCCGGCACCGACGAAGGTCACCTTGCCGCCGGGGGCCTCGGCCGCGGCAGCCGGGGCGGCCGGAGAAACCTCGGAAGCCTCGGTGGCCACGGAAGCCTCGCAAGTCACGGAAGCCGTCGACGTAGTCACGGAGGCTTCGGGAGTCACGGAAGCCGTCGAAGCAGTCACGGAGGCTTCGGGAGTCACGGAAGCCTCGGGAGCCGCGGAAGCCTCGGGAGCCATGGGAATCGGTCCTCTCCTACGCATATTTACTGCGGTTGCTGCTGTGGTGCGCACGGATACGCGCTCTGATCGGATAGCAAGGGCCCATGGCGGTCTTCGTAGCGCTCGGCGCGTTCCTGATGACGCTGGCCGGCGGCTGGACGGCACAGCGCGTGACCGACCGGCGCCACCTGGTCCTGGGCCTGGCCGGCGGCCTGATACTGGGCGTGGTCGGCCTCGACCTGCTGCCGGAGGCGCTTCAGGCGGCGGGCGGCGAGGTGTTCGGCGTGCCCGAGGCGCTGCTGCTCTTCGTCGCCGGATTCCTGCTCGCGCACCTCGTGGAACGCCTGCTGGCCGCCCGCCGCGCCGCGCACGGCGCCGACGAACACGGACAGCGCTCGCCCCAGGTGGGCCTGACGGCCGCCGCCGCGATGGTCGGCCACAGCGCGATGGACGGCGTGGCGATCGGCGCGGCCTTCCAGGTCGGCGGCGGGATGGGCGCGGCGGTCGCGATGGCCGTGATCGCCCACGACTTCGCGGACGGCTTCAACACCTACACGCTGACCAGCCTGTACGGGAACGCCCGCCGCCGCGCGATCGCGATGCTGGTCGCCGACGCCCTGGCACCCGTGGCCGGGGCCGCCTCCACCCTGCTCTTCACGATCCCGGAAGGCGCGCTCGGCGCGTATCTCGGCCTCTTCGGCGGCGTGCTGCTCTACCTCGCCGCCGCCGAGATCCTCCCCGAGGCCCATCACGAGCACCCCGCCCGCCCGACCCTGCTGTGCACGGTCGCCGGCGCGGCCTTCATCTGGCTGGTGGTGGGCATCGCCGAGTGAGCGGCGGCCTCCCGGACGGACGGTCACAGCTTCCCGCCCCGCCCGCCCTCGCGCCGGGCGGGCGCGATGAGCGTCGACAGATAGGGCAGCGGCGCCCCGTCCAGGTCCGCCGCCGCCCGCAGGGACTCCTCCGGCAGCCCCAGCGCCGACCCCCACACGGCGTCGTCCAGCCGCCCGGTCTCCCGCAGCGCCTCGGCGACCTCGGCGGCCTGCCGGCCGAACTTGTAGGCGACGACCGTGCCGGGCCCGTTCAACGCGTCCTTGAGCACGGCGGACCCCGCGGTGACCGGCACCAGGGTCAGCGGCTCGGTGCCCTCCGTCAGCACGGCACCCGACCGCGCCGCGAGGTCCTGCATGGCGGTGATGCCGGGCACGGTCTCCACGACGGTGCCCGGCACGAGGCCGCCGACGGTCTGCGCGAGATAGGTGAAGGTCGAGTACACGTTGGGGTCGCCGATGGTGGCGAAGGCGACGCGGCCGTGCTCCCGCAGCAGCCCGGCCACCCGCTCCCCGGCCGCGTCCCAGGCCGCCTCGCGCCGCGCCCGGTCGGTGCGCTCGTTGAGCGCGAACACGACCCGTACGACCTTCTCGGCGCCCACGTAGTGCAGCACGGTGGCCTCGGCCCGCCCCCGCTCTCCCGTGTCCATCACGGGTACGACGACGACGTCGGCGGCCCTCAGCGCGTTGACCCCCTTGACGGTCACCAGCTCCGGGTCCCCGGGCCCGACTCCCACACCGATCAGCCTGCTGCTCATGACGTCCGGCACCTCTCCACGAACCGACGGGCGACACCGGGCTCGGACGCCCAGTGCGTGTGCAGATAGCTCGCGTGCACACCGCGCTCCACAAATCCCTCGACGCGCCGCTCGGGCGCCCGTATCCCCCACGCCGGCGCCGCCCCGGCCCCCGGCTCCACGACCGTCCGGTGGAACTCGTGCCCCCGCATCCGCGTCCCCGCGACGGCCAGCGCGCCGCCGGACACGGCGACGGCGTCCCGGTAACCCAGCGTCAGCCGCTCCGACATCCGCGCGGACGCGTCCAGCACCCCGCACATGGGCAGCCCGTCCAGCTCCCGGCACAGGTACAGCAGCCCCGCACACTCGGCGGCGACCGGCGCGCCGCTCAGCGCCAGCCCGGCGACGGACTTCCGCAGCCCTTCGTTGGCGGACAGCTCCGCGGCGTACACCTCGGGGAACCCGCCTCCGATCACCAGCCCCCGGGTCCCCTCGGGCAACTCCTCGTCCCGCAGCGGATCGAAGACGACGACCTCGGCCCCGGCGGCGGCGAGCAGCTCGGCGTGCTCGGCGTACGAGAACGTGAACGCCGCCCCACCGGCCACAGCGACCACCGGCGCGCGCGGGGGTTCCTCCACCGGGGGAGCCGCGGGGAGCACCTCGCCCGCGTCCCAAGCCGCGCAGGAGAGCGCCCCGGCGCCGCGCGCCAGCGCGACCAACGCCTCCAGGTCGCACCCGTCGGCGACTTGCGCGGCCATCGCGGCAACGGCCTCGACCGCCTGCGAACCCCGCTCGGCGACCGGTACCAGTCCCAGGTGCCGCGACGGCGTCTCGACCTGGGCGGCCCGCCGCAGGACCCCGAGCACCGGCACCCCCGCCGACTCCAGCGCCTCCCGCAGCAGCGCCTCGTGCCGGTCCGACCCGACCTTGTTGAGGATCACGCCCCCGACCCGCACCTCCGGGTCCCAGGACGCGAACCCGTGCACCAGCGCCGCCACCGACCGCGACTGCGACGACGCGTCGACGACGAGTACGACGGGCGCCCGCAGCAGCTTGGCGGCCTGGGCGGTGGACGCCAGCTCGCCTTCGCCGGCGGCCCCGTCGTAGAGCCCCATCACGCCCTCGACGACGGCGATGTCGCAGCCGCGCGCCCCGTGCAGGAACAGCGGCCCGACCAGCTCGGGTCCGCACAGGTAGGCGTCCAGGTTCCGCCCCGTCCGCCCGGTGGCGAGCGCGTGGTAACCGGGGTCGATGTAGTCGGGGCCGACCTTGTGCGGGGACACGGCGAAGCCGCATGCGGCGAGAGCGGCCATCAGCCCGGTGGCGACGGTGGTCTTGCCGCTGCCCGAGGAGGGGGCGGCGATGACCAGCCGGGGCACGGACGCGGCCGGCGAGGAGGGCGGAGCCGGCGAGGTCACCACTCGATGCCCCTCTGCCCCTTCTGCCCCGCGTCCATCGGGTGCTTGACCTTGGACATGTCGGTGACGAGGTCGGCGAACCCCACCAGCTTCTCCGGAGCGTTCCGCCCGGTGATCACGACGTGCTGCGTCCCGGGCCGCTCCCGCAGCACGGACACGACCTCGTCGGTGTCGATCCACCCCCAGTGCATCGGGTAGGCGAACTCGTCCAGCACGTACAGCCTGTACGTCTCGGCGGCCAGGTCGCGCTTGACCTGCTCCCAGCCCTCCCGGGCCTTCTCCTCGTTGGTCGAGTTGTCACCCTGGATGTCCCGCTGGACCCAGGACCAGCCCTCGCCCATCTTGTGCCAGTCGACGGACCCGCCCTCACCGCTGGCGCCCAGCACCCGCAGCGCGTTCTCCTCGCCGACCTTCCACTTCGCCGACTTGACGAACTGGAACACCCCGATCGGCCACCCCTGGTTCCAGGCCCGCAGCGCCAGCCCGAAGGCGGCGGTGGACTTGCCCTTGCCGATGCCCGTGTGCACGACGACCAGCGGACGATTACGGCGCTGACGCGTCGTCAGGCCGTCGTCCGGTACGACACTCGGCTGTCCCTTCGGCACTACGCGGCCCTCCTCGTTCCTTGCACGTCCCTGACCAGCCCGGCGATCGAATCCGCCCGCAGCCCGTCCAGCGTCACCGCCGTACCGCCCAGCTCACCCGCGAGCCGCCCGGCCAGCCCGAGCCGCACCGGCCCCGCCTCGCAGTCCACGACCACCGAGGCCGTGCCCTCGGCGGCGAACAACCGGGCCGCCCGTCCGGCGAGGGCGACCGGCTCGGGGCCGCCGGTGGCCCGCCCGTCGGTCACCACGACCACCAGCGCCCGCCGTGCGGGGTCCCGCAGCCGCTCCACCCGCAGCACCTCATGGGCGCGCAGCAGCCCGGCCGCCAGCGGCGTCCGCCCGCCCGTCGGCAGCGACTCCAGCCGGACCGCCGCGGCGTCCACCGAAGACGTCGGCGGCAGCGCCACGTCGGCCGCCGACCCGCGGAAGGTCACCAGCCCCACCTTGTCCCGCCGCTGGTAGGCGTCCAGCAGCAGGGACAGCACGGCGCCCTTGACGGCGCTCATCCGCTGCCGCGCGGCCATCGACCCGGAGGCGTCGACCACGAACAGCACGAGGTTGCCCTCACGCCCTTCCCTCGTCGCCTGTCGCAGATCGTCGCGCCGCACCACCAGCCCCGGGCCGCTGCGCCCCCGCGCCCGCTGGTGCGGGGCGGCGGCCTGCACGGTCGCCGCCAGGTGCAGCTTGGTCAGTGCCCCCTGCGGCCGGCGGGCCCCGGTCGTCCGCCCGTGCTCGGTCCGCGCCCGCGACCGCCGCCCGGCGGCCCCCTCGCCCAGCCCCGGCACGCTCAGCACCTTGGCGCGGAACGGCTCGGCGGCCCGTACGGGGGACTGCTCACCGGCACCACCGGAAGGCCGCGGCTCCCCGCCCTCCCCGGCCTCGGGGCGCGCGGCGGCGTCACCGTCACCGGCCGGGGCGTCGTCGGGCTCCGGCTGACCACCCGGGCCGCCGGGACCGTCGGGGCCCGGGTCGGGATCGTCGTCCCCGCCGCCGTCCCCGTCCTGCCCGCCGAACTCCTCCATCGTCTCGTCGAGCTTGTCCTCGTCGAGGCCCGGCGCGTCGAACGGATTGCGCCGCCGCCGGTGCGGCAGCGCCAGCAGCGCGGCCTGCCGCACGTCCTCCGCGAGCACGTCCGTCCGCCCGGCCCAGGCCGCCAGCGCGGTCGCGGTCCGCGCCATCACGATGTCGGCGCGCATGCCGTCCACCTCGAACGCGGCACAGGTCGCCGCGATCTGCCGCAACGCCCCGTCCCCGAGCCGCACCGACGGCAGCAGCTCCCGCGCCGCCACGATCCGCGCCCGTACGGCGGCCTCCTCGTCCGCCCAGCGCGCGGCGAAACCGGCCGGGTCGTCGTCGTACGCCAGCCGGCGCCGTACGACCTCCACCCTCAGGTCGGGCTCGCGCGAGGCGGCGACCTCGACGGTGAGGCCGAACCGGTCCAGCAACTGGGGCCTCAGTTCGCCCTCTTCAGGATTCATGGTGCCGACGAGCAGGAACTTCGAGGCGTGCCGCACCGACACGCCCTCGCGCTCGACGTACGAGGCGCCCATCGCCGCCGCGTCCAGCAGCAGGTCCACCAGGTGGTCGTGGAGCAGGTTGACCTCGTCGACGTACAGGATGCCCCGGTGGGCGTCGGCCAGGAGGCCCGGCTCGAAGGCCTTCACGCCCTCCGCGAGCGCCCGCTCGATGTCCAGGGCGCCCACCAGCCGGTCCTCGGAGGCGCCGACGGGCAGCTCGACCATCCGGGCCGGCCGGGAGCCCGAGGCGCCCGGCTCGTGCGGTCCGTCCGGGCAGCCGGGGTCGGGGGAGTGCGGGTCGCAGGAGAAGCGGCACCCGGAGACGACGTCCACCTCCGGCATCAGCGCCGACAGCGCACGCACGGCCGTGGACTTGGCGGTGCCCTTCTCGCCGCGCACCAGCACGCCGCCGACCGCCGGGGAGACGGCGTTCAGCAGCAGCGCGAGCCGCAGGTCGTCCTGCCCCACGACGGCCGTGAACGGGAACGGGGTACTCACTTCTCGTCGCCCTCCAAGTCGCCCTCGAGCTCCAGATAGGTGGCGCGCAGCCGCTCCAGGGTCTCCGCGTCCGGTTCGGCCCACAGGCCGCGGTCGGCCGCTTCCAGCAGCCGCTCCGTGATGCCCCGCAGCGCCCACGGGTTGGACTTCTTCATGAAGTCCCGGTTCTCCGCGTCGAAGACGTACTCGGCGCTGAGCTTCTCGTACATCCAGTCGTCCACGACCCCGGCCGTGGCGTCGTACCCGAAGAGGTAGTCGACGGTCGCCGCCATCTCGAAGGCGCCCTTGTAGCCGTGCCGGCGCATCGCCGCCATCCACCGCGGATTGACGACCCGCGCGCGGAAGACCCGGTGCGTCTCCTCGCCCAGCGTCCGCGTCTTGACCTGGTCGGGAGTGGCCGAGTCGCCGACATACGCCTCGGGGGACTCCCCGGTGAGGTGCCGCACCATCGCCACCATGCCGCCGTGGTACTGGAAGTAGTCGTCCGCATCCGCGATGTCATGTTCGCGCGTGTCGACGTTCTTCGCCGCCACCGCGATCCGCCGGAACGCCGTCTCCATGTCCCCGCGCGCCGCCCGCCCGTCGAGTCCCCGCCCGTAGGCGTAGCCGCCCCACACCGCGTACACCTCGGCGAGGTCCGCGTCGGAGCGCCAGTTGCGGGCGTCGATCAGCGGCAGCAGCCCGGCACCGTACGCGCCCGGCTTGGAACCGAAGATGCGCGCGGTCGCCCGGCGCCGGTCGCCGTGCTCGGCGGTGTCCTCGTCGGCGTGGGCGCGCACGTAGTTCTGGTCGGCGGGTTCGTCCAGCTCCGCGACCGCCCGCACCGCATCGTCGATCAGCCCCACGACGTGCGGGAACGCGTCGCGGAAGAAGCCCGAGATGCGCACCGTGACGTCGACGCGCGGCCGGCCCAGCTCCGCCGGGGGCACGATCTCGAAGCCGGTGACCCGGCGCGACGCGTCGTCCCAGACCGGACGGCAGCCCAGCAGGGCCAGGATCTCGGCGATGTCGTCGCCCTGGGTGCGCATCGCGGACGTGCCCCACACCGTGAGGCCGACGGACTGCGGGTACTCGCCGGTGTCGCTCAGGTACCGCTGGATCAGCGAGTCGGCGAGGGACTGGCCGACCTCCCAGCTCAGCCGGGACGGGATCGCCTTCGGGTCGACGGAGTAGAAGTTCCGGCCGGTCGGCAGGACGTTGACCAGGCCGCGGGTCGGGGAGCCCGACGGTCCGGCCGGGACGTAGCCGCCGTCCAGGGCCCGCAGGATGTGCCCGATCTCGTCCGTGGTCCGGGCGAGCCGCGGCACGACCTCGGTGCAGGCGAACTCCAGCACGGCCACCGCGTCGGGCAGTTCGGCGCGCAGCACCTCGCGCACCAGGGCCGGTACGGCCGCGGTGTCCCACGCCCGCGCCTCCATGCCCTCCGCGAACCGCCGGCACAACTGCTCCAGCAGGTCGATCGCGTCGGCGGCCGACCGCGCCGGGCCGTCCACCAGGTCCGTCAGCTCCACCGGCACCTTCACGGGAGCGCCGGGCTCGGCCAGCAGCTCCTTCTCCACCAGCCCGAAGTGCTCGGCGAGGGACGCCCGCAGACCCGGCAGCGCGTTCGCCTGCCCGCCCCACACCTGCGAGGCGCGCAGCACCGCCAGCACGAGGTTGACGCGCGGCTCGCCGACCGGGCCGCCGCCCAGGATGTGCAGGCCGTCGCGGATCTGCACGTCCTTGATCTCGCACAGGTAGCCGTCGATGTGCATGACGAACTCGTCGAACGCGTCGTCGTCCGGCTGGTCGTCCACGTGCAGGTCGTGGTGGAGCTCGGCCGCCTTGACCAGCGTCCAGATCTGCGCGCGGACCGCCGGTGCCTTCACCGGGTCCAGGTCGGAGACGAGCGCGTACTCGTCCAGCAGCTGCTCCAGCTTGGCCAGGTCGCCGTAGGTGTCGGCACGCGCCATCGGCGGCACGAGGTGGTCGACGACCGTGGCGTGTCCGCGCCGCTTGGCCTGGGTGCCCTCGCCGGGGTCGTTGACGATGAACGGGTAGATCAGCGGCAGGTCGCCCAGCACCGCGTCCGGCGCGCAGCCGGCGCTCAGCCCGAGGCCCTTGCCGGGCAGCCACTCCATCGTGCCGTGCTTGCCCATGTGCACGATCGCGTCGGCGCCGAAACTGTTGTCCAGCCAGCGGTACGCGGCCATGTAGTGGTGCGACGGCGGCATGTCGGGGTCGTGGTAGATCGCGATCGGGTTCTCGCCGAAGCCGCGCGGCGGCTGGATCATGACGACGACGTTCCCGAACTGGAGCGACGCGAGCACGATGTCGTCCCCGTCCACGTACAGCGAGCCCGGCGGCTCGCCCCACGCCTCCCGCATGGCTCCCTTGAGGTCCGGGTCGAGCTTCTCGAACCACGCCCGGTAGTCGGCCAGCGGCACCCGCGCGGGCGCGGCGGCCAGCTGGTCCTCCGTCAGCCACTCGACGTCGTGGCCGCCCGCCTCGATGAGCCGGTGGATCAGCTCGTCGCCGCCGGACGGGTACTCGGTCAGCGCGTACCCGGCGTCCCGCAGCGCGTCCAGGACCCGCACCGCCGACGCCGGGGTGTCGAGACCGACCGCGTTGCCGACGCGGGAGTGCTTGGTCGGGTACGCGGTGAAGACCAGCGCGAGCTTCTTGTCGGCGTTCGCCTTGTGCTTCAGGGCCGCGTGCCGTACGGCGATCCCGGCGACCCGGCCGGCCCGCTCGGGGTCGGCGACGTACACCGGCACCTCGTCCGGCCCCTGCTCCTTGAAGGAGAACGGCACCGTGACCAGGCGCCCGTCGAACTCCGGGATGGCGACCTGCATCGCCGCGTCCATGGGGGAGAGGGCGGCGTCGGACGCCTCCCACGCGGCGCGCGACGAGGTCAGGCAGAGCCCTTGCAGCACCGGGACGTTCAGGTCGGCCAGCGCGCCGATGTCCCAGGCCTCCTCGTCGCCGCCCGCCGACGCCTGCGAGGCGTGCGTGCCGCCCGCCGCGAGGACGGTGGCGACCAGGGCGTCGGCCCGGCCCAGCAGCTCGTACAGCCCGGCGTCCGCGCCGCGCAGCGAACCGCAGTACACGGGCAGCGCGTTGGCGCCGTGGGCCTCGATCGCGTCGCACAGCGTGTCGACGAAGGCGGTGTTGCCGCTGAGCTGGTGGGCGCGGTAGAAGAGCACGCCGACCGTCGGGCGGCCCTCGGTGAACGCCCGCTCGCCGTGGAGGCCGTACTCCGGCATCTTCTCCGGCTCGTCGAAGCCCTCGCCGGTCAGCAGCACCGTGTCCGACAGGAAGCGCGCCAGCTGCGTGAGGTTGGCGGGGCCGCCCTCGACGAGGTAGCGCAGCGCCTCCGCCACGACCCCGGCCGGCACCGACGACTCCGCCATGAGCTCCGCGTCCGGCACGCTCTCGCCGCCGAGCAGGACGGTCGGGACGCCGGCGGCCTTCAGCGCGGCGAGCCCGTCCTCCCAGGCGCGCTTCCCGCCGAGCAGGCGTACGACGGCGACGTCCGCGCCCTCGACGAGCCCCGGCAGCTCCTCCGTCACGTCGACCCGGGTCGGGTTGCCGATGCGGTAGGCGGCGTCCGACGCTCGGGCCGCCAGCAGGTCCGTGTCGGCGGTGGACAACAACAACACTGTGCTCATGCGGGCGCTCCTGGTGGAATGAAGGGCAGTCCTCGGGGCGCGCCGGACTCGATGAGCCGCCACAGCGCGTCCGTGTCCGCGTGCTGGTCGATGAGGTCGCCGAGCCGGTCGAGCTGCTCCTCGCGGAGCGCGGCGAACGAGGTGTCGGGAGCCGGTACGAAGCGGCGGCCCGCGGCGGCGGCCACCTCGCGCAGGAACGCCCTGCGGAAGCCGTCCGACTCCAGTGAGCCGTGCCAGTGCGTGCCCCAGGCCTGGCCGACCCGGCAGCCGTCCAAGAAGGGCTCGCCCCCGGTCACTTCGGCGACCCCGTGGTGGATCTCGTACCCCTCGACGTGTTCGCCGAGGGCCTCGCCCACCGGCCGCGTGAGGGTCTTCTCGCGCGCGAACCGCACGCGCACGGGCAGCAGTCCGAGCCCGTCCACGTGCCCGGCGCGGGACTCGACGTCGTCCTCGATGTGCTCGCCGAGCAGCTGGAAACCGCCGCAGATGCCGAGCACGGGCCGCCGCTCGGCCACCCGGCGCGCGATGGCGTCCGCGAGCCCCCGCTCCCGCAGCCACTCCAGCGCCCGGACCGTCCCCCGCGTCCCCGGCACGATGACGAGATCCGCGTCGGCCAGCTCCTCCGGCCGGTCCACGAAGCGCACCACGACACCCGGCTCGGCGGCCAGCGCGTCGACGTCGGTGAAGTTGGACATCAGCGGGACCGCGCAGACGGCGACCCGCAGCACGTCCTCGCCGACGGGCGGCGTGACGACCGACTCCCGCACCGTCCCCCGCAGCGAGACGCGCAGCCCGTCCTCCTCGTCGATGCCGAGCCCGTGCCGGAAGGGCAGCACGCCGTACGTCCGCCGCCCGGTCAGGCCGTGCAGCATCTCCAGCCCCGGCTCCAGCAGCGAGACGTCACCGCGGAACTTGTTGACGAGGAACCCGGCGACCAGCGCCTGGTCCTCGGGCGCCAGCAGCGCCACCGTGCCGAAGAAGGACGCGAAGACGCCCCCGCGGTCGATGTCGCCGACGACGAGGACGGGGAACCCGGCGCCCCGGGCGATCCCCATGTTCACGATGTCGGTCCGGCGCAGGTTGATCTCGGCCGGACTGCCCGCCCCCTCGCAGATCACCGCGTCGTACGTGGCCCGCAGTTCGGCCAGACAGTCCAGCACGGTGCCGAGCAGCCGCTGCTGCCGTCCGCCGTGGTAGCCGCGGGCGCTCATCTCACCGACCGGCTTGCCGAGCAGCACGACCTGGCTGCTCTGCTCGCCGCCCGGCTTGAGCAGCACCGGGTTCATCTGCGCGGTCGGCTCCACGCGGCACGCCTGGGCCTGCATGGCCTGCGCCCGCCCGATCTCGGCGCCCTCGCGGGTGACGAAGGAGTTCAGCGACATGTTCTGCGCCTTGAAGGGCGCGACCTTGACGCCCTGACGCACCAGCCAGCGGCAGATCCCGGCGGTGACGACGCTCTTGCCGGCGTCGGAGGTGGTGCCGGCGACGAGGAGGCCACCGCTCATGAGTCACGTCCCTGTGTGAGTACCCGGCGGCCGAGCAGCCGCGCGCCCGCGCACACGCCGAGCGCCAGCCAGCCCACGCGCCGGGAGAGCCGCACGGCACGGTCGATGTCGCCACCACCGGCCCGGACGGCGCGTCCCGCCGCCCCGTTGAGGACGGGCCGGTGCTCGACCCGCCCGCCGTAGGAGAGCGTCCCGCCGAGCCGCACGCCCAGGGCGCCCGCGAAGGAGGCCTCCACGGGACCGGCGTTGGGGCTCGGGTGCTGCGCGGCGTCGGCGCGCCAGGCCCGTACGGCACCCCGCGGATCGCCGCCGGCCACGGTGGCCAGGACGGCGGTCAGCCGGGCGCCGGGCCACCCCGCGAGGTCGTCGAGGCGGGCCGAGGCCCAGCCGTAGCGGCGGTACTCGGTCGACTTGTGGCCGACCATCGCGTCCAGCGTGTTCACGGCCCGGAAGCCGACCAGCCCCGGCACCCCGGCCACGGCACCCCACACCAGGGCGCCCACCACCGCGTCCGAGGTGTTCTCGGCGACGGACTCCACGACGGCCCGGGCGATCCCGTCGGCGTCCAGCGCCTGCGGGTCCCGCCCGCACAGGTGCGGCAGCCGCGCGCGGGCCGCCTCGACGTCGCCGGCCTCCAGGGCACGGCCGATGGCGCTCGCCTCGCGGGCGAGCGAGGTGCCGCCGACCACCGACCAGGTGGCGGCGGCGGTCAGCGCGACGGAGGCGGCGGGGGAGCGGCGTACGGCGCGGGTGGCGGCCAGCCCGAGGGCGGCGGCGCCACCGGCGCACACGGCGGTGTGCAGCGCGCCCCACCCGCGGTGGTCACGCCACAGCACCCGTTCCACGGCACCGGCGGCACGGCCGAACGCGGCGACCGGGTGTCCGCGGCGCGGATCGCCGAGGAGGAGGTCACCGAGGAGGCCGGCGGCGGCGCCGTACGCGAAGACGCGTTCGGCACGCACGGGGCTCAGCCGGTCACACGGTCAGGGAAGAACCTGGTGCTGAACGTCGATCGGCAGCCGAGCATGGCGGTATGTCCTCACTCAGGGTGTCCGCGCCCTGGTTCGAAGAGACCGGCGGTGAGAGTTCCTGGCTCCCGGGGATCCTTCCCCGGTCACAGTGGCGGGACCGCGCCGGATTCGCACCGGGCTTCCTCTCCTGCCGCCGTATTGGCTCCGGAAGTCCACCACGGCCCGCGAACACCAGTCAACCTGGCGTTGACCTGCGGCGGGGGAGTGTGCGAAGGCCCACACGCGGGCGGTGTGCGCCGGCACGAGAAGAAGGCGGGGCGCGGGACGGTCGGAGTCCGTCCCGCGCCCCGCCTCACGGGTGTGCGCGGAGGGTCGGGTGACGTGCGTCGGTCGTACGGCCCTCGCGGGCGGGCGGCCTTCGCGGTCGGGTGACGACCGTCGTGGACCGGGCGACGACCGGCGTGGGTCAGGCGACGATCAGATAGATCCCGTACGCCACCGCCGCCGCGCAGGCCGCGAAGCACGCGTACGCGCCGGTGACCGCGAGGGCCGCGGAGCCGCCCTGCGCGGCGGCCCGCTCCTGGCGGGAGAGGCCGGTGATGCCGAGGGTGAACAGGCCCACCAGGACCACGGTGGCCACGAGGCTGACCCCGAAGACGGAGCCGAGAGCTGCCCAGTCGATGCTCATGGAGGTTCGCTTCCTTCGTACCCGGGGCGCGGGCTCAGACGGTGGTGGTGGCCGACGGGGCCTTGGAGTCGGACGCGGAGGCCGCGACGGTGCCCGCCAGGTCCTCGGTGACGCCCGCCGGGGGCGGGGACACGGCGGCCATCGCCGTGGTCACCACACCGGACGGCTCGGGCTCGTCGACGACGTTGGTGTGGTCGACGACCTCGCGCCGGGAGACCTTCCAGATGGCGGCGCTGGAGGCGACCAGGAAGACGGCGACGAGGGCGGTGCCCCAGTCACCCAGGCCGCAGACCCACTCGGCGATCGCGGCGACCAGGGCCGCGGCCGGCAGGGTCAGACCCCAGGCGACGAACATCCGGGTGGCCGTGGACCAGCGCACCACGCCGCCCTTGCGGCCGAGGCCCGCGCCCATCACCGCGCCGGAGACCGAGTGGGTGGTGGAGAGGGAGAAGCCGAGGTGCGAGGAGGCCAGGATGACCGTGGCGGCACTGGTCTGTGCGGCGAAGCCCTGCTGCGGCTGAAGGTCGGTCAGGCCCTTGCCCATGGTGCGGATGATGCGCCAGCCGCCGAGGTAGGTGCCGAGCGCGATGGCGACGCCCGCGGAGAGGATGACCCACAGGGGCGGGTCGGAGTCGGGGGCGAGGGAGCCGCCGGCGACCAGGGCCAGGGTGATGATGCCCATCGTCTTCTGCGCGTCGTTGGTGCCGTGCGCCAGCGAGACCAGCCCGGCGGAGGCGATCTGCCCGGCGCGGTAGCCCTTCGCGGCGGCCCGGCCGTCGGCCTTGCGGCCGAGCTTGTACGTCAGTCGCGCGCCGAGCAGCGCCGCGACTCCCGCGACGATCGGGGCGGCGATCGCCGGGATCAGCACCTTGGTGACGAGCGCGTCGCCGTTCACCGCGCCGACGCCCGCCGAGGCGACCGCGGCACCGATCAGGCCGCCCATGAGGGCGTGCGAGGAACTGGACGGGAGCCCGACCAGCCAGGTCAGCAGGTTCCAGAGGATCGCGCCGACCAGGGCGGCGAAGATGACCTCGGGACGGATGCCGGTCTCGTCGACGAGACCCTTGGAGATCGTGTTGGCGACCTCCACCGAGAGGAAGGCGCCGACAAGGTTGAGGACGGCGGACATCGCCACCGCCACCTTGGGCTTGAGCGCACCGGTCGAAATGGTCGTTGCCATCGCGTTCGCGGTGTCGTGGAAACCGTTCGTGAAATCGAACGCGAGTGCGGTTACCACCACAATCGCGAGGATCAGCGAGAAGCTTTCCATTTACCCAGGCAATCGTTCGAGGTCATTGGCTGGACGAACGTAGGTAACCAGAGTGAACGGAAGATGAACTGGGCTGGGCGCCACAGTGACCGGAACCGGCGCCTCCCCCTCCCTCTGCGTGTCCGGTCCGATGCTCTCCGGAGACGTGCCTGGCAGGATCGCCGCGAGGCCGGCCGGCGGCGGCACGGCAGGGGGCTCCAGATGCCCGGAAGGAGACGGTGACTGTGACGTATTCGCGGGTCACAGAGGTGCGGGGCGACGAGGAACGGTCCAGGGAGGCCGCCTGGGAGGCACTCGTCGCGACGGCCCGGCGGACGGTGGCGGACGGGCTGGTGGTCGGCACTTCCGGCAACGTATCGGTACGCGTCGACGACACGGTGCTGGTCACTCCTTCGGGTGTGCCCTACGACCGTTTGGCCCCGGGTGACGTGACCGGCGTCGACCTCGACGGGCGGCAGGTGCTCGGCACGCTGGTGCCCACCAGCGAACTGCCCCTGCACCTCGCCGTGTACCGCGCCACCGACGCCCGGGCCGTCGTCCACACCCACGCCGTCCATGCCACGGCGGTCTCCGTCCTCGTCCCCGAGCTCCCGCCGGTCCACTACATGACCGCCGCCCTCGGCGGCCCCGTCCGGGTCGCCCCCTACGCGACCTACGGCACCGACGAACTGGCCCGCAACATGCTCGATGCCCTCACCGACCGCACCGGCTGCCTCCTCCAGAACCACGGCACGATCACCTACGGCACCTCCCTCGGCCAGGCGTACGACCGCACGGCCCAGCTGGAGTGGATGTGCCGCCTCTGGCTGACGGCCTCCTCCGTGCCGGGCCGCACACCGTCGCTGCTGACGGACCACCAGCTGACGGAGGTGACGGAACGGCTCCGGGGGTACGGGCAGCGGGGCTGACGAACGGGCGGTCGGCCACC
Organism: Streptomyces sp. WG5; assembly: GCF_049974565.1. Lineage (NCBI taxonomy): Bacteria > Bacillati > Actinomycetota > Actinomycetes > Kitasatosporales > Streptomycetaceae > Streptomyces > Streptomyces sp. WG5. The sequence goes on from NZ_JBNGGC010000012.1 coordinate 128,668, forward strand.
GGTACGGAGGGCCCGTCCACCGGCAGAGGGCCCGTCCACCGGCAGAGGGCCCGTCCACCGGCAGAGGGCCCGTCCACCGGCACGGAGGAGGCCCGTCCACCGGCACGGAGGAGGCCCGTCCACCGGCACGGAGGCCGGCCACCCGGTCGCCGGTACGGGGCCCGGCCGCTGTTCCGTCGACGGAACCCGGCTCCGGCGTTCCGGCACGGCGCGTACCGCGCGGCTTCGGGGGTACCGGCAAGCAGGACCGACTCATGGCTCCCGGCCCGGCAGGCGCCCCCGGCGGGGCACGTCACCCCCCGCCGCCCGCCCCACTGGCCGCCCGAGGACTCCCCCAGGAGACTGGCCCCATGCGCACTGTCACAGCGACGGCCGCCGCCGTCACCGCAGCCCTGGCGGCCGGAGCGGCGAGCGTCGTCGCCGGCCGGCTCGCCGCCGACGTCGCGCTCAAGGCGCCCCCCGGCAGGCCCCTGCCCACCGAGCCCCGGCTCACCGTGCACGGCACCGCCGCCGGGCAGATCACCCTCACCCGGGATCTGGCCGCGCTGCGCCCCGGCCGCTACGGCCTCGCCGGGGACGGCTCGCACGCGGTGGTCGGCGAGGTCCTCGACACGGCCGAGCACGGCGCCGACACCGTCGTACGCCGCCTCGAACGCGTCACGCACGGCACCCTCGCGGCCGGCGACCGGGCCTGGTTCACCCCGAACCTGTACGTCGGCGATCCGGGCACCGCCCTGGACCTCGAACACGCCGACGTCGAGGTCCCCGGCGAACTCGGACCCCTCCCGGCCTGGTTCCTGCCCGGCGCCCGCCCGACCTGGATCATCGCCGTGCACGGCCTGGGCGCCACCCGCGAACACGCCATGAACCTCATGGCCCCCCTGCACCGCCGGAACGTCCCGGTGCTCGCCCTCGCCTACCGCGGCGACGCCGGCGCCCCGCCCTCGCCGGACGGCCTGCACCACTTCGGCGAGACCGAGTGGCGCGACGTGGACGCGGCCGTCCGCTACGCCCTCGGCCACGGCGCCCGCCAGGTCGTCCTGCTCGGCTGGTCCACCGGCGCCACCATGGCCCTGCGCACCGCCGCGCTCTCCGGCGTACGCGACCGCATCGCGGGACTCGTCCTCGACTCACCGGTGCTCAGCTGGGAGACCACCCTGCGCGCCCTGGCCGCCGCCCGCCGAACGCCGGGCGCCCTCCTGCCGCTCGCCGTCCGCGCCGCCCAGGGCCGCGCCGGGCTGCGCGCCGACCACGACGCCGCGACCGCCGGCCTCCACCGCCCGGCGGTCCCGACCCTGATCTTCCACGGCCCCGGCGACGCGGTGGCCCCCTGGCGGCTCTCCCGCCGCCTCGCCGACACGCACCCGCGCCTGGTCGCCCTGCACCCGGTCGAGGGCGCTGCGCACGGCGCCATGTGGAACGTCGACCCGCACGACTACGAAGAGACCCTGCGCCGCTTCATGACCCCCCTGGTGTGATCCCGCCGCACCCACGCGCCGGCGTGGGCCCGCCCGGTTCCGTTTAGCGTCGTACCACTGGCCTGATCCGATGCCGGACGGCGTGCCGCACCCGTGCGTCCGCCGTCCCCGGCGTCAGTCGCGGCATTCCGTTTGGGTTTTCGGACCGTCAACCGGAAGACTGCACCCGTGACGTCCCGTATCCCGCGCGACTCCAGGCTTCGACTCGTCCGCCCCCGACCCCTGGCCGCCGCCCCCCCAGCGATGAACCAGCGGCGTCCGCGCCGCGCCGCGCCGCGACCCCCGGAGGGCACGCCGGCCCGGTCGGAGTTGGCCAGAATGGCGCGCTCCGGTCTGGCCGACGCGGCCCGTGTCGCCCGCTGGGCCGACACCGCCCTCGGCGGCGCCACCGCCGACGGCAAGGCCACCCTCTCCGACGCGACCGCCGACCACGCGGCCCGGGAACTGGGCCTGACGGCGGCCAAGGTCCGCGCCGACTGGGACACCGCCCGTCTCGCCGGACTGGTCGAGGTGCACGGCGGCAGAGCCCGCCCCGGCTGGCGGCTGCGCGCCTGGAACCGCGACGACAGCGCCGTACTGCGCGGCTGGGTCGCCCTCTTCGACGCCTGGTCGCTGGCCCACCCGGAGCCCGCCGGGCAGGAGCCGGCCGCCGTGGCCGAGGTCATCTCCGCGATGCCCCAGGTGCTCTCCTTCCTCCAGCTGTCCGCGGGGCCCGTCCCGGTGGAGCAGCTCCTGGACCTGCTGGAGCAGCGCGTCAGCGAACTGCGCACGGAGCGCTGCGAGGTGCCCTACGGCCCCCGTCTCGAGCCCGGAACGCCGCAGACCGCCGCGGTCGCGCCGCCCCCGGACGCCACCGCCGACACCCCGCTCGCCCCCCTCCTCGACTGGGCCCTGCACGCCCTCGCCTCCGTCGGCGCCCTCACCTGCGGCGACGGACAGGCCACGCTCACTCCGCTCGGCAGCTGGGCGGTCTGGGTCAAGCTGGAGCAGATCTGCGTCGCCGCGCAGAGCCCCGCCGGCAACATCGAGCAGTCGGCCGAGGACATGCTCCGCGGCTGCGCCCAGCTCCGCCCCAACGCCGCGCGCGCCGAGTACCGCGCCTGGCTCGCCGCGCGCCCCGTCGGCAGCGCCGTCGCCGAACTGCTCGGCGGTGCCCGCGGCGAGGACGCCCTGCTGCGCGGCCTCGCCTTCGAGGCGCTGCGCGTGGTCGGCGCGCCCGCCGAGCCCGACGTCCGGGCCGTCCTCGACGAGCCGACCCTGCGGCCCTACGCCCTGTTGTGGCTGGCCGAGCACGACGGCGCCGACCCCGAGGACGCCCACGAGGTCCTCACCCGCCAGGAGGCCACCTGGCTGTGGGTCGACACCGCGGCAGCCGTCGCCGACCACGGCGAGGCCCCGCTGCTCGTGAGGCACCTGGAGTCCGCGGTGCAGTCCACCGTCCCGGCCCTGCTGGACGAGGTCCGGGCCGTCGGCCACCCCCGCACCGTGCAGGTCCTGGTCGCCCTCGCCGCCGCACACCCCGACCCCGCCCTGGCCAAAGCCGTACGCAGGGCGGCCTTCCAGGTCCACACCGGGGGCAGCTGACCACGCGGAGCACCCGCGGCCACCGGACCGCGGACACCCGAACCCGTGAAAAGCGTTTGCACGGCCCCGTTAGACTGGCCCCCATGGCCATTCTCCTCGCGCATTAGACGGCGGGAAACGTCCTCAGCCGCCCATCCCGCCACCCACCCGCTCAGGAGTCTGACCGTGATCTCCGCCTCCGGCATCGAGCTGCGCGCCGGTGCCCGCGTCCTCATCGAAAGCGCCACCTTCCGCATCGCCAAGGGCGACCGCATCGGCCTGGTCGGCCGCAACGGCGCCGGCAAGACCACCCTCACCAAGGTCCTCGCCGGCGAGGGCCAGCCCGCCGCCGGCGCCGTCACCCGCTCCGGCGAGGTCGGCTACCTCCCGCAGGACCCGCGCACCGGCGACCTCGACGTGCTCGCCCGCGACCGCGTCCTGTCCGCGCGCGGCCTGGACGTCCTGATCCGCAAGATGCGCGAGAACGAGCAGCGCATCGCCAACGGCCAGGGCGCCACCCGCGAGAAGGCGCTCAAGCAGTACGAGCGCCAGGAGACGGAGTTCCTCACCAAGGGCGGTTACGCCGCCGAGGCCGAGGCCGCCACCATCGCCGCCGCGCTCAACCTGCCGGACCGGGTGCTCGGCCAGCCCCTGCACACGCTCTCCGGCGGTCAGCGCCGGCGTATCGAGCTGGCCCGGATCCTGTTCTCGGACGCGGACACCCTGCTGCTCGACGAGCCGACCAACCACCTCGACGCCGACTCGATCGTCTGGCTGCGGGACTACCTCAAGACCTACCGCGGCGGCTTCATCGTGATCTCCCACGACGTCGACCTGGTCGAGACGGTCGTCAACAAGGTGTTCTACCTGGACGCCAACCGCTCCCAGATCGACGTCTACAACATGGGCTGGAAGCTCTACCAGCAGCAGCGCGAGGCCGACGAGAAGCGGCGCAAGCGCGAGCGGCAGAACGCGGAGAAGAAGGCCTCCGCGCTGCACTCGCAGGCCGACAAGATGCGCGCCAAGGCCACCAAGACCGTCGCCGCGCAGAACATGGCCCGCCGCGCGGACAAGCTGCTGGCCGGTCTGGAGGCGGAGCGGAAGTCCGACAAGGTCGCCAAGCTCCGCTTCCCCGAGCCGGCGCCCTGCGGCAAGACCCCGCTGATGGCCGAGGGCCTGTCCAAGTCGTACGGCTCCCTGGAGATCTTCACCGACGTCGACCTGGCCATCGACAAGGGCTCCCGGGTCGTCATCCTCGGCCTCAACGGCGCCGGCAAGACCACCCTGCTGCGGCTCCTCGGCGGTGTCGAGAAGCCCGACACCGGCCAGGTGATCGAAGGCCACGGCCTCAAGCTCGGCTACTACGCGCAGGAGCACGAGACCCTCGACCCCGAGCGCACCGTCCTCGAGAACATGCGCTCGGCCAACCCCGACCTCGATCTCGTCGAGGTCCGCAAGACGCTGGGCTCGTTCCTGTTCTCGGGCGACGACGTCGACAAGCCGGCCGGTGTCCTGTCCGGCGGCGAGAAGACCCGCCTCGCGCTGGCCACCCTCGTGGTGTCCTCGGCGAACGTGCTGCTGCTCGACGAGCCGACCAACAACCTCGACCCGGCCAGCCGCGAGGAGATCCTCGGCGCGTTGCGCACCTACAAGGGCGCTGTCGTCCTGGTCACCCACGACGAGGGTGCCGTCGAGGCGCTCCAGCCGGAACGGATCATCCTGCTTCCGGACGGTGTCGAGGACCTGTGGGGCGCCGACTACGCGGACCTCGTCGCCCTGGCTTGATCGAATGAATGATCCACTGGGTATGGATCATTCGGCCGATCCGTGATCCACCATCTGTGTGAGATCTCCTCATCACGAGGTGTGTCCTACACCGATGTCGCGGCCGGGCCCCCATTGCCGGGGGCCCGGCCGCGACACCTTTCTGACCTGGAACTTCGCGGAAAAACCCGTTCGGCCGTACGGGCACGATCCTCTGGAATCGTGGATTCCGTATGTGGGGACTCGCTCCTGTCGTCACAACCTTGTCTCATCGACCTTGCCGAATGGGTGGCCATGAAGCCCTGGAGGGGTGATCATGAGGAGACCAGAGCGCACTTCCCATGAGGAGGCACGGGTGGCCGAGACTCTGAAGAAGGGCAGCCGGGTGACCGGCGCCGCGCGCGACAAGCTCGCGGCAGACCTGAAGAAGAAGTACGACGCCGGTGCGAGCATCCGGGCGTTGGCCGAGGAAACCGGCCGCTCGTATGGCTTCGTGCACCGCATGCTCAGCGAGTCGGGTGTCACGCTGCGAGGGCGTGGCGGGGCTACCCGGGGCAAAAAGGCCACAACGGCCTGACGTCCCGGGCGACCCCTCGGCTCCGAAAGTGAAGGTGGTCACCCGGTCGGTCGCCAGACCGTCCGGGTGGTTACTGTGCAGTCACTCAGCTCCGCCGCCGTACGGCGCCCAAGCCGGCGCACGGCGGGGACGACGACCGCACCTTCCGGAGGCGCCCCATGGCTTCGCCCGCCCACGACCCCGCTCCCGCGCTCGACACGGACGGCGTGCGGCTCACCGTCGACGACGCGATCGCCACGGTGACGCTGACCAACCCGGCCAAGCGCAACGCGCAGAGCCCCGCTCTGTGGCGGGCGCTGACCGAGGCCGGCCGGCTGCTGCCGGGCTCCGTCCGGGTCGTGCTGCTGCGGGCCGAGGGCACGTCCTTTTCGGCCGGGCTCGACCGGCAGGCGTTCACACCCGAGGGCTTCGACGGCGAACCGTCGTTCATCGACCTCGCACGGGGTGGCGACGCCGAGCTGGACGCGACCATCACCGAGTACCAGGAGGCGTTCACCTGGTGGCGGCGCAGCGACATCCTGTCGGTCGCCGCCGTCCAGGGGCACGCCATCGGGGCCGGCTTCCAGCTGGCCCTCGCCTGCGACCTGCGGGTCGTCGCCGACGACGTGCAGTTCGCCATGCGCGAGACCAGCCTCGGCCTCGTGCCGGACCTGACGGGCACGCATCCCCTGGTGTCCCTGGTCGGCTACGCCCGCGCGCTGGAGATCTGCGCGACGGGCCGCTTCGTCATGGCCGAGGAGGCGGTGAACACCGGGCTGGCCAACCTCGCCGTGCCCGCGGACCAGCTCGACGGCGCCGTGCACGACCTGGCGGCGGCGGTCCTGGCCGCACCGCGCGACGCGGTCATCGAGACCAAGGCGCTGCTCCAGGGCGCCCAGGGCCGGGACTACGAGGCCCAGCGCGCCGCCGAGCGGGCCGCGCAGGGACGCCGGCTGCGCGACCTGGCCGGACTCGGGGAGTAACCCGGGCGCGACCACACCGGGGCGAGCCCGCACCCGGCCCGCGGTGACGGGCTCAGTACCCCAGTGGGATCACCGGCGTACCGGAACCTAGAAGCCCTGCCGTACCCCGCCGTCCACCGGCAGCATCACGCCCGTCACGTACGACGCCGCGGGGGACAGCAGGAACGCGGCGGCGCGGCCGAACTCCTCCGGGGTGCCGTAGCGGCGCAGCGGGATGCGGGACTCGGCGGCCGCCCTGGTCGCCTCCGGGTCGGCGGACATGCCGTCCAGCTCGCGCACCCGGTCCGTGTCGACGCGGCCCGGCAACAGGCCGACGACACGCACACCACGCGGGCCCAGCTCGTCGGCGAGGGACTTGGCGAAGCCGGCCAGCCCCGGCCGCAGGCCGTTGGAGATGGTCAGGCCGGGAATCGGCTCGTACACCGAGCCCGACAGCACGAAGCCGATGACACCGCCCGGCTCCAGTTCCGCCGCCGCCGTCCGGGCCAGCCGCACCGCACCCAGGAACACCGTCTCGAACGCCGCCTGCCACTGCTCGTCCGTGGTGTCGGCGACGAACCCGGGCGGCGGCCCGCCCACGCTGATCAGTACGCCGTCGAAGCGGCCGAAGCGCTCACGGGCGGTCGCGACCAGCCGGCCGGCGGCTTCCGGGTCGGCGTTGTCGGCGGCCACCCCGACCACGTCCGGCCCCAGCGCGGCCGCCGCCTCGGCGACGCTCTTCTCGTCCCGCCCCGTGACGACGACCTTCGCGCCGTCGGCGACCAGCTCGCGCGCGGCGGCGTTGCCCAGGCCCCGGGTGGCTCCCGTGACGACGTACACCCGGTCCTTCAGTCCAAGATCCATGGCCCTATCCTGCCCCCTCGTCCCCGAACAGGGCGAGGGCGGTGTTCACGAGGCCGATGTGGCTGAACGCCTGCGGGAAGTTGCCGAGCTGGTGGCCGGACGCCGGGTCGTACTCCTCGGCCAGCAGCCCCACGTCGTTGGCGAGCCCCACCAGCCGTTCGAACAGCTCCCGGGCCTCCTTCGTCCGGCCGGTCGCGTGCAGCGCGTCCGCGTACCAGAAGGAGCACACCAGGAAGGTCCCCTCGCTGCCCGGCAACCCGTCGACGGGCTCCCCCTCGGTGCTGTAGCGGCGTACCAGGCCGCCCCGGGTCAGCTCCTCACCGATCGCGTCGACCGTGCCGACGACCCGCGGGTCGTCCGGCGGCAGGAACCCCACGCGCGGGATGAGCAGCAGCGAGGCGTCCAGCTCCCGCGAGCCGTAGGACTGGGTGAAGGTGTTGCGCTCCGGGTCGTAGCCCTTCTCGCACACCTCGCGGTGCACCTCGTCGCGCAGCGCGCGCCAGCCGTCCGGGTCGCCACCGCTCAGCTCCGGATGCTCCTCGAGCGTGCGCACGGCCCGGTCGAAGGCCACCCACGTCATCACCTTCGAGTGCACGAACTGCCGGCGCCCCCCGCGCACCTCCCACAGCCCCTCGTCGGGTTCGCGCCACGCCGTGGCCAGGAAGCGCATCAGCGCGCACTGCAGCTCCCACATCTGCGGCTGCGGGTGCATGCCCGCCAGCCGGGCCAGTGACAGGGAGTCCATGACCTCGCCGTACACGTCCAGCTGGAGCTGGTTCACGGCGTCGTTGCCGATCCGTACCGGCGTGGACTCGGCGAAGCCGGACAGCCACGGCAGCTCGAACTCCGGCAGCCGCCGCTCGCCCGCCAGTCCGTACATGATCTGCAGGTCCGCCGGGTTGCCCGCGACCGCGCGCAGCAGCCAGTCGCGCCAGGCCTCGGCCTCCTCCAGATACCCGGCCGACAGCAGGGCGCCCAGGGTGAGGGTGGAGTCCCGCAGCCAGCAGAACCGGTAGTCCCAGTTGCGTACGCCGCCCGGCTCCTCGGGCAGCGAGGTGGTCGGCGCCGCCACGATGCCGCCGGTGGGCTTGTAGGTGAGCGCCTTGAGAGTGATCAGCGAGCGGACGACGGCGTCCCGGTGCGGGCCGTCGTAGCCGCAGTGGGCGGCCCAGGCCCGCCAGTCCTCGACGCTGTGCTCCAGGGCGATGAACGGGTCGACCAGTGCGGGGCGGGGCTCGTGCGAGGGGTGCCAGGTGAGGACGAACGCGACCTTCTCGCCCGCGGCGACCGTGAACTCCGCGTGCGTCCCGAAGTCCTGCCCCCAGCTCCGCACCTCCGGTTCGCTGCGCAGCCACGCCGAGTCCGGCCCGGCGACGGCCACCCGGTGCCCGTCGGCCCGGCGCATCCACGGCACGATCGAGCCGTGGTCGAAGCGCAGCCGCAGCACGCTGTGCACGGTGACCTCGCCGCTCAGGCCCTCCACGACGCGCACGAGGTCGGGGGCGCGGTCGCGCTGGGGCATGAAGTCGGTGACCCGTACCGCGCCGTCCCCGGTCTCCCACTCGGTGTCCAGGACCAGGGTGTCCGGCCGGTAGGCCCGCCGGGTGCAGCGCTCCGCCCCCTTGGGGGCGATACGCCAGTGGCCGTTGTCCTCGTCGCCGAGCAGCTTGGCGAAGCAGGCGGCGGAGTCGAAGCGGGGCAGGCAGAGCCAGTCCACGGAGCCGTCCGTGCCGACCAGGGCCGCGGTCTGCTGGTCGCCGACGAGCGCGTAGTCCTCGATGTGGGGGTGCACGGGTTTCCGTCTTCCCGACAGGGAGCGGAGCAATCGGATCCGCCCGCGCGGCTCCCGTCGGGCGGCTACACCGGGGCGGGTTCCGCCCGCGCCGGTTCCGTGTCCCCGCCGGTCTCACGGTCGCGCTTCTCGCGGCGGACCAGGAACCACCAGCCGACCGGTACGGCCGCGGCGAACAGCCACCACTGGATCGCGTACGCGAAGTTCAGTGCGGCGTCCTCGTTGCCGGGCCTGCCGATCCGCTCCGGGGTGTCGCCCTCCGGCTCCGGCTCGATCAGGACGACGTATCCGCCGAGCACCGGGGCGTCCAGGCGCTCGGCCTGCTGCGCGCTGTTGATGAGCATGATCTGCCGGTCCGGCAGACCCTCGAGGTCCTTGATGCCGCTCGCTTCGGTCGTCTCGTCGGGCATCAGCCGCCCGGTGACGGTGATCTCTCCCCGGGGTGGCGCGGGGACCTCGGGGAACGCGGTCTGGCTCGGGCCGTCCGCGGGGATCCAGCCCCGGTTGACCAGCAGGACCTCGCCGTCGTTCAGCACGAACGGGGTCAGCACGTGGTAGCCGATGTTGTCGTCGGAGTCGGTGCGGCGGCGGACGACGACCTCGCGGTCCGTGTCGAAGTGCCCCTGCGCGGTGACGGTGCGGTACCGCTCGCGCGAGGTGATCTTCTTGCCGGGAGCGGTCAGCGACTCGGCGGGCACCGGCGCCGCGTCGAGCGCCTGCGCGACCAGGTCGTTCCGGGCGGTGCGTTCCTCGTAGCGGTCCATCTGCCAGAAGCCCAGCCAGATCATCGTGGGGACGAGCAGCACGGCGACCAGCGTGAGGATCACCCACTGGCGGGACAACAGGAAGCGGTACACGCGTCGACGGTACCTTGGCCGGGATCGGCCCTCGCGGGGAGGTCCCCGCGAGGGCCGGACCCCCGCGCCGGAGGGAGTGCGCGACCGATCCGCGGCGCCGTGGGGTCCGCCGCGGGCCGTCCCCCGCGTCGGCGGGGAGCACGTGCGACGCGTGGTCCGGTGACGGCCTCGCCGGGCGGGCGAAGCGCTCAGACCTTGTCGACGATCCCCGCCCTCCCCTCCGCGCGGGCGCAGTGGGCGCCGCAGTACCAGTGGCCCTCGACCTCGACGCCCTGGCCGATGATCTGCACCCGGCAGTGCTCGCAGATGGGGGCCATCCGGTGGATCGCGCAGGAGAAGCAGTCGAAGACGTGCACCGCTCCCTGGGCGTGGACCTCGAAGGTCATTCCGTAGTGGTTGCCGCAGACTTCACATGTCGCCATGCGCCACAGGGTGAGCCGTCACCGCGACGCGGGCGAGCGGGCGCCGGGCGAGTCGCCCGGAATCACCCGTCCGTACGGCTCGGGTACGGCTCGCGTACCCGCTCAGCCGTCCGCGGGCTCGACGTCCGCGAGGAGTTGCCCGAACGCGGCCTCGTCCACCACCGGCGTGCCGTACTGGCGGGCCTTGACCACCTTCGACGTGCCCGAGTCCGGATCGTTGGTGACCAGCAGACTGGTCAGCCGGGACAGGCTGGTGGCGACATGCAGTCCGGCCTCGGTCGCGCGGTCCTCCAGCAGGTCCCGCTCGACGGAGGTGTCACCCGAGAAGGCGACCCGCATGCCCTGTTTGAGGCGTTCGCCCTCTTCGTACCGGCCGGGGTTGGGATAGGGGCACGCGGGCCTTTTGCGGGAGGGGCGCCAACCGGTCTGCCGGTGGCCGCCGTGGCCCGCCTGCTGTCCGATCCGGGGAGCGGGCCGGTCCGACCACTCGGTCAGCGGCCGGCACTCGTGCAGCGGCAGCCGTACGCCACCCGCCGCCGCGGCGAGCAGGCTCGGCCGGAACGCCTCCGCCAGCACCCGCGCGTCGTCCAGCGCGTGGTGCGCACGCTGCTGTACGACGCCGAAGTGGGCGGCCAGCGACGCCAGCTTGTGGTTGGGCAGGGGCAGGCCCAGCTCCTTCGAGAGCGCGATGGTGCACAGCCGTTGGCGCACCGGCGCCTCGCGCTTCGCCCGCGCGTACTCGCGGGCGATCATCTGCCAGTCGAAGACGGCGTTGTGCGCGACGAGTACACGCCCGTCGAGCCGGGCCGCGAACTCCTCGGCGACGTCGGGGAAGAGCGGCGCCCCCCGGAGCGCCTCGCTCGTCAGGCCGTGTATCCACACCGGGCCCGGGTCCCGCTCGGGATTGACCAGGGTGTACCAGTGGTCCTCGACCTCACCGCGGGCGTCCAGCCGGTAGACGGCCGCGGAGATGATGCGGTCGTCGCGGGCCAGGCCGGTGGTCTCCACGTCAACGACCGCGTACCCCTGCGGGTACGCGGCCGGCCACGTCGTGGCGGACGACGCTGCGGTCGTGTGGTCTTCGAGCATGGTCCATGAGGATACGGGCCGCGACTGACACTCCGGTCCGGCAGGTGTCCCGCGCCGCCCGGCGAAACGGTTCCGCCGCCAAGTTCCGTACGGCGCGCGAGGGATACGGCGGGAAGGGGGCGGGGAGGCGGGTACGGGGCGCCCTCACGGGGCACGCGACATACCCGACGGCGTCCCCGTGTGTGACGCAACCCACGCCCGGCGAGGCCCTGACGGGCCGTGGCGCTGCCGGTCGTCCGGCAGGTCACGGACGCCGGTCACCATCGGACCGGGGACGGGTCACCACCGGATCAGTGGCGGGACCACCACGGGGTCGCCACTGATCCGGCAGCGGGACCACCACGGGGTCACCACCGGATCGGTACCGGAAGGGCCGTCAGGAGCCCGGACACCGCGACCACCACGCCCAGCGCGACGACCTCCGCGCGCGCGGGGGAGCAGGCTGTCAGGGGGTCGGCCGCGCGGCTCAGCCGGATCCTGGCCCACAGGGCGAGGGCGGCGACGGCGGCCACCAGAATCACCTTGGCGAGCAGGACCCGCCCGTACGCCGTGTCCGTCAGCTGGTCCGCGATCGTGTCCGGCGGCATCCGGCGCAGCGAACTGCCCACCCCGGTCGCCGTGATGGCCGCCAGCAGAACGGCCGCCACGCGCGCGTAGAGACCCAGCAGGGCCGGACCCGCCTCGGCGCCCCGCCACTGCCGCAGGGTCCGCAGCGCGTACAGCAGACCGCCCACCCACAGCGACGCACACGTCAGATGGACGAGGGTCAGGCCGGAGCCGATCAGCGGGCTGTACTCCGTCGTGGGGTGCGCGCGCAGGGCCTCCGCGACGACCACGGCGGCCAGCGGCCAGACCTGGAGGCCCGGCCGGCGCGAGGTGGCGCACAGGCCGGCCGCGAGGAACGCGTTGACTTCCAGGAGCGCGAGCTTGCCGTCACGGGACTCGTAGAGGCCGCCCACGTCGATGTCGGCGACGCTGTCCGGCACCAGATTGCCCGTGGCCACGACCGACGCCAGACCGAGTGCCGCGACGAAACCGGCGGCGGCGGCGTACGGCGACCAGCTGCGGGGCCGCTGAGCGGGAGCGTCGGGGAGCGACCGGGCCAGCCGGTTCACGAAGAGCTCGCCGATCGGCACGCTCAGCGCGGCGAAGAGCACCGTGCGCAGCAGTGCTATGCCGCCGGTGCCGGGTGCTTCGTCCTCCCCGGTGCCGTGCAGGGCGGGGGACGGGCCGAGGACGGGTATCAGGGCGGCCAGCACCACCAGCACGAGCACGGCCGCGGTCCGGACGGTGCCGGAGGGCCGCGCGTGCTGTCCGGTGCCGGCGGTCCTGGACGGAGGTCTTGTCAAGGTCACCTCGAGATCTTCACCAGCTCCCCAGAGCCGGGCAAGTTCCGGAAAATAACTGGCGGTCCGGCATTCCGTACATGAGGACGTTTTCGGCCGCCGTACGGTTCGGGGAGGCCGGGAAGGGATGAGGAACGCGTCACACCCACCGCGCGGTGTCCGCGCCGCACGGTCCCGGCGGCCGGGCCCAGTCGGCCGGGCCGCCCGTGAAGGACACCGGCGGCAGGGCGTACCGCAACCGCCCCAGTGGACTGTCCCGTTCGGCGAGCCAGGGCCCCGGTCCCGGGTACGCCGCGTCGCCGGCGCCCTCCGCGGCATCCGGCCGGATCCGGTCCGTCAGCCAGCGGGCGGTCCGCGCCAGCGCCACCCGGACGTACCGGCTGCCGCCCTCGTACGACTGCTCGGTCAGCGCCCGCAGCACCCCGGCCGCCAGCAGGTACCCGGTGCCGTGGTCGAGGGCCTGCGCGGGCAGCGCGCCCGGCCGCTCGGAGGTCCTCTCCACCGCGGCGATCCCGGTCGCCACCTGCACCAGGCTGTCGAAGCCGCGCCGCCCGGCCCACGGCCCGTAGGCGCCCCACGCGGACAGCTGCGCCACGACCAGCCCCGGCCTGCGCGCGGCGAGCGCCTCGGGGGACAGCCCGAACCGGTCCAGCGCACCCGGCCGGTACCCGGTGACGACGACGTCGGCCGCACCGAGCAGCTCCTCGAACGTCCCGTGACCGTGACCGTCCGACAGGTCCAGCGTCGCGGACCGCTTCCCGAAGCCGGTGTCGGCATGCTGGTCGGACAGTTCCGGCAACCCCGGCGGATCCACACGCAGTACGTCCGCACCGAGCAGGGCGAGCGTGCGGGTGGCGACCGGCCCCGCGACGACCCGGGTCAGATCGAGGACACGCAGCCCGGCGGCGGGCAGCAGGGGAGACGACGGGGAGGACGCGGGAACCGACGTGCCCGCGCGCGCGGGCGAGGCGTCCAGCCGTCCCCGCTCCACCAACGGCCGCCGGGCCACGGCCCCGCCCTGCCCGGACGCCGCCCACTGTTCGGGCGTCCGCAGCGCGACGGCCAGCCCGCCGGCCGCGTACACGGTCTCCTGCACCTCCCACGCGGACCGCCCGGCGAGCGCCGACCCCACCGCGCCCACGTCCTCGGGCACCCCCAGCGCGCCGAGCAGCCGCTCCCGGTGATGCGGATAGTTCGCGTGCGTCCGCACCCACCCGTCGGCCGTCCGCCACAGCCGCGACAGCGGTGCGAACGGCACCGGCTCCCGCCCGCCGACCCGCAGGTGCCGCTCACTGGTGAAGGCCGCGGCGACGGCCCCGTCGTCCACCCGCACCCCGGGCACCTCCGCGAGCCCGGCCCGCCGCGCCCCCAGCTCGGCCGCGGCCAGCGCACACGCGCCGACACAGGCCCTCGCCGACTCCCGCACCGGAAGCCGCGCGTCGAGCGCCCCACGGCGTACGACCTCCGACACCCGGGACAGCAGCGCGGGATCGCCTCCCAGCGCCGGCCACACCTGCTCGATGGCTCTCATGGGAGCACTATGCGGCGCCGGCCACGCCGGGGACAGAGGCGGCCGACCACCTCAGCCGCACCTCCGTGCGCACGTCCGTGGGACGCAGCTCCCACCCCTGGGCGAGGGCCACCTCGGCGACGTACCGCCCGCCCGCACCACCGTGGTCACGACGCGGTATCTCGCATTCCACGGGGGATTCCCCGCCCTCCGGGTCCGTCGCGCGGGCGGTCCAACGGGCGACCGTCCTGTCGACGCGCGCCCTGTAGTACGCGGTGCCCCCCTCGTGCCGCAGCTCCGGCCGGCTCACGCACCAGGAGCCCAGCCGCGCGATCGCGCCCAGGGTGTCGTCCATGAACCTCATGCAGCCGTCCCCGAAGCCCTGCCGGAGCGCCGTGACCGCGTCGGTGAACAGACCCACCACGAAGAGCACGACCGCGACGGCCGGCCACACCACGCACAGCAGCGGGAAGAACACCAGGGTCGCGGCGAACCGCAGGGCCAACCGCCACCGTGGCCGCACCGGTCCGGGCGCCCAGCTCTGGGGGTACTCGGATGTGCTCATGGCGAAAACCCTGCCGTACGCGCGTGGAGCGGGCCGGGAGTCCGCCCCGGCCCGCTCCACGCGCGCGTGCCGGTTACCGGGTCACCGCGTCCAGCGCGTCGGTCGTGCCCCAGCCGTAGAAGCCGTTGCGGTTCTTCGAGCCCTCGCACACCGCGTCGACCTTGCCGTCGCCGTCGATGTCGTACGGCTTGGTGCACGGCGTGGCGTCGGCCTGCGCGTACAGCAGGGCCTTCACCATGGCCGGGGAGGCGTACGGGTGCGTCGACTTGATCAGGGCGGCGACACCCGCGACGTGCGGCGACGCCATCGACGTACCGGCCATGTAGCCCCACCTGCCGCCGGGCAGCGTGCCCAGGATCAGACCGCTGGTGGCGGGCGGTGCCGGCGTCTGGTAAGCCGTCGAGTCACCGCCGGGCGCGGCGATGTCGACGACACCGAGGCCGTGGTTGGAGAAGGACGACTTGAGACCCTTCGCGCCGGTCGAGGCGACCGTCACGACGCCGGGCAGCTGGGTCGGGATGTCGAGGCACTCGGACGGGTCGACCACCCGGTCGCCGGGCGTGGTGTCGTTCGGGGAGGACGGGTCGGTGATCTCGTCGGCCGCGAGGTCGTAGTTCTCGTTGCCGGCCGCGGCGACGTTGACCGTGCCCCTGCGCTCCGCGTACCGCGAGGCGCGGGTGACGGCCTCCAGGAGCGCCTTCTGGTCCGGGTCGTCCTTGCAGTTGAAGTACCAGGGGTCGGTGTAGTAGCTGTTGTTGGTCACGTCGACGCCGTGCTCGGCCGCCCACATGAAGCCGCAGACCACGGCCTCCGTGTAGAAGAAGCCGTCGGGGTTGGACACCTTGATGCCGGAGACCTTCACCCCGGGCGCCACCCCGGTCATGCCGACGCCGTTCTTGGCGGCGGCTATCTCCCCGGCCACGTGCGTGCCGTGGGGGCTCTCCGCCGCGCTCGGCCGCCAGGCGCCGTCGCTGGTGTCCGGCTTGCCGGAGACGCAGTTGACGGAGGCGTCCCGGTCGAAGTTCGGGGCGATGTCCGGGTGGGTGTCGTCGACGCCGGTGTCGATGACGGCGACGGTCACCTTCTCGCTGCCCAGCGACCTCTCGTGCGCCTTGTCCGCCTTGATGGCGGGCAGGTCCCACTGGAGGGGCTGCAGCGGGTCCTGCCCCTCGACGGCCTCGGCCGCCGCCGCCGCTGCGGCGATCTCCTGGCTGCTGAGCACCTTCGGCGCGCCCGTGTCGGTCGTGGCGGCCGAGGGCAGCGGCGCCGTGCGGGTGGCACCGGCCGACTGCACGCCGCGCACCTTGCGGATGGTCTTGGCGAAGTCCGGGTTCGAGGAGTGGACGACGATCACGCCGATCCGGTCGTACGACGTCACGATCATGCCGCCGGCCTTGGCTATCGCCCGCTTCACGTGCGCCGAGGGGCCGTGCCCGGGGCGGACGTTGACGACGTGGCTGAGGGACGACGACGTGTCGGCCGCGACCGCGGGAGAGGCCTGAGCGCTCTGCGCGGCGGAGGCCGGGACGCCCGGCAGGAACGCGAGGGACGCGGCCACGGCCAGGCCGGCCGGGATCGCGAGGGCGCGGCGGTGACGCGGGTGGGGCGCTGTCATGTGCGATGTCTCCAGTTGTTTCGAGGAACGTCGTGAGCGTGGCGGGGACACAGGAGCAGGCCTGCGGAGCCGGACGGGCGGATCACTTCACCGCGCGCAGCGCGTTGACGATGCCGAACCCGTAGAAGCCGTTGACCCGCTCGCCGCCCTCGCACGTGGCGTCCTGCGCGCCGTCGCCGTCCTGGTCGTAGGAGGCGGGACAGCCGGGGTTGTCCGCCTGGGCCTTCAGCAGCCGCTGCAACTGCGCCGGGGACGCCCACGGGTGCTCCGACTTCAGCAGCGCGGCGACGCCCGCGGCGTGCGGCGAGGCCATCGAGGTGCCCTGGAGCCAGGCGTACTCGTTGTTCGGCATGGTCGACAGGATGCGGCCGTTCTTCGACGGCGTGTCCGGGATCTGGTAGCGCGCGTCACCGCCCGGCGCCGCGATGTCGACGACACCGTTTCCGTACGTGGAGTAGTACGACTTCTCCTTGTCGACGCCCGTCGCGCTGACCGTCACGATGCCCGGCAGCTGCGTCGGCACGTCGAAGCACTCGTGCGGGTCGATGGTCCGCGTCACCGGAGTGGTGTCGTTCGGGCTGGAGTCGTCGACGATCGCGTCCGCGTCCAGGTCGTGGTTGGAGTTGCCCGCGGAGGCGAGGTGCAGGGTGCCCTTGCGCTGGGCGTACAACTGGGCCCGGTTGACCGCGTCGACGATGGCGCGCTGGTCGGGGTCGTCCATGCAGTTGTACAGCCACGGGTCCACGTAGTAGCTGTTGTTCGTGATCTCGACGCCGTGGTCGGCGGCGAACATGAACGCGCAGACGACGTTCTCGGGGTAGAAGAGCCCGTTGTCCGGGTCGCTCACCTTGATGCTGGAGACCTTCACGCCCGGCGCGACACCGGCGACGCCGATGCCGTTGCGGGCGGCGGCTATCTCACCGGCCACATGGGTGCCGTGGTAGTCGTCGGCGGTGTACGGCCGCCAGGCGCCGTCGCTGGTGTCCGCCTTGCCGCCCACGCAGTTGGCGGACTGCGAGGCGGAGAAGTTCGGGGCGAGGTCGGGGTGGGTGTCGTCGACGCCGGTGTCGATCACGGCGACGGTGACCCGGGAACTGCCCGGGTTGATCTTCGCTGCCTTGTCGGCGCCTATCGCGCGCAGGTCCCACTGGTCCGCTTCCAGCGGCTCGCCGGCCCCCGCGGCCCGGGACGCCTTCGCCGTCCTCGCGGCCTGCTCGTCGGTGAGCACCTGGGCGGCGCCCTGGTCCGTCGTCCCGGCGGCGGTCAGCGGCGCGGTGCGGGTCGCGCCCGCCGACTGCACCCCGCGCGCCTTCCGTATCCGCTCACCGAAGTCCGGGTTCGCCGAGTGGACGACGATCACGCCTATCTTCTGGTACGTGGCCACGACGCTGCCGTCGGCCTCGGCTATCGCGCGCTTCACCGACGCGATCGTGCGGTGGTCCGTCCTCGTGTTGACGACGTACGCCAGGCCGGGCGCGTCCCCGGACCGGCCGGCCCGTGCGGTCTGTGCGGCGGCGTCCGCCTGCGGGGCGGCCGAGGCGGCCGCCGGGAGGAAGCCGAGCGACGCGGTCAGCGACAGTACGACGGGTACGGCGAGGGCGAGTCGCCGTCTGGAACGCGAGGACCGCGACGAACGCGGCGAAGACAGATGATCCATGGGGTCTCCACATCATCCGGAAACGAAACCGGCCCGAGACACAGGTGGTGCTCGGGCAGGTACATGACGGAGTGGTGCAGGGCGAAGTTATCCCCCGCAGTCCCTGGCCAGCAATGACCCGCCACGGATGACTTCGGAAAGTGCTCCGGGTGTTGAACCGGTCCCCGTGGGGCGCCGTGTCGTTGGACAGGGAGCCCGAGCACGACCAGGCCCCTGTGAAACACCGAGGTCCAAGCCGTCATGTCCGTCGTACGAGGAGACTCCGTGGCCACCGACGCACCGCCCCCCTCGAAAGAGGAACGCCCACTTCCCTCCGCCGAGGAGTTCTCCGAAGTGCAGCAGAGCGCTGAGTTCGCCGAACTGCGCCGCTCCTTCCGCTCCTTCGCCTTCCCGCTGACGATCGCCTTCGTCGCCTGGTACCTGCTGTACGTGCTGCTGTCGAACTACGCCGGCGGCTTCATGGGCACCGAGCTGTTCGGCAACATCAACGTCGCCTTCGTCTTCGGCATCGCCCAGTTCGTCACCACGTTCCTCATCGCCTGGTGGTACTCGCGGTACGCCGCCGCGAAGCTCGACCCCAAGGCCGAGGCCATCAAGACCCGGATGGAGGGCGGCGCATGAGCCCCGCACAGACCGTTCTCGCCGCCGAACTCGCCGCCAACGAGGCCAGCGAGCACCGGCCGCTCATCATCACGCTCTTCGCGCTCTTCGTCGTCGCGACGCTCGGCATCACCGTCTGGGCGGGCCGCCAGACCAAGGACGCCGCCGACTTCTACGCGGGCGGCCGGTCGTTCAGCGCCTTCCAGAACGGCCTCGCCGTCTCCGGCGACTACATGTCCGCCGCTTCCTTCCTCGGCATCGCCGGCGCCATCGCCCTCTTCGGCTACGACGGCTTCCTCTACTCCATCGGCTTCCTGGTCGCCTGGCTGGTCGCCCTGCTCCTGGTGGCCGAGCCGCTGAGGAACTCCGGCCGCTACACGATGGGCGACGTCCTCGCGTACCGCATGCGCCAGCGCCCCGTGCGTACCGCCGCCGGCACCTCCACGATCGTCGTGTCGATCTTCTACCTGCTGGCCCAGATGGCGGGCGCGGGCATCCTCGTCTCGCTGCTGCTCGGCATCACCTCCGACGCGGGCAAGATCCTCATCGTCGCCCTCGTCGGTCTCCTGATGATCGTGTACGTCTCCATCGGCGGCATGAAGGGCACCACGTGGGTCCAGATGGTCAAGGCCGTGCTGCTGATCGGCGGCACCATCCTGATCACCTTCCTGGTGCTGCTGAAGTTCAACTTCAACATCTCCGACCTGCTGGGCACCGCCGCGGAGAAGAGCGGCCACGGCGCGGCCTTCCTGGAACCCGGCCTCCAGTACGGTGCCAGCGGCACCACCAAGCTCGACTTCATCTCCCTGGGCATCGCCCTGGTGCTCGGCACGGCCGGCCTGCCGCACATCCTGATCCGCTTCTACACGGTGCCCAACGCGAAGGCCGCCCGTAAGTCCGTGAACTGGGCGATCGGCATCATCGGCGCCTTCTACCTGATGACCATCGCGCTCGGCTTCGGCGCCGCCGCGCTCGTCGGGCCGAAGGAGATCACCGAGTCCAACCCGTCCGGCAACACGGCCGCGCCGCTGCTCGCCCTGCACGTCGGCGGCGTCGACTCGGCCTGGGGCGCGATCCTGCTCGCCACGATCTCGGCGGTGGCCTTCGCGACCATCCTCGCCGTCGTCGCCGGCCTCACCCTCGCCTCGTCCTCGTCCTTCGCGCACGACATCTACGCCAACGTCATCCGCAAGGGCCAGGCCACCGAGAAGGAGGAGATGCGGGCGGCCCGCTGGGCGACCGTCTTCATCGGCATCGTCTCCATCGCCCTCGGCGCCCTCGCCCGCGACCTGAACGTGGCCGGCCTGGTCGCCCTGGCCTTCGCGGTCGCCGCCTCCGCGAACCTGCCGACGATCCTCTACAGCCTGTTCTGGAAGCGGTTCACCACCCAGGGCGCCCTGTGGTCGATCTACGGCGGTCTGATCGTCGCCGTCGGCCTGGTGCTGTTCTCGCCCGTGGTCTCCGGCGACCCGAAGGCGATGTTCCCGGACGTCGACTTCGCCTGGTTCCCGCTGAAGAACCCGGGCATCATCTCCATCCCGTTCGGTTTCCTCATGGGCTGGCTCGGCACGATCCTGTCCAAGGAGAAGGCCGACGAGGCGAAGTACGCGGAGCTGGAGGTCCGGTCCCTGACCGGCACCGGAGCGCACTGAGCCACGCACGGGCCCCGCACCGGGCCACCGCGGACGCGGCCGCTCGTAGATCTCTACGACGCGGCCGCGTCGCACGTCGTGGGATCGGGCCGCTGTCGATGTCGGACCGGTCACGTAGGCTCGCAGGTGTCGGAGGAGAGAAGTGGAAGGCTCCGCCGATCCGCGTCGAGGGAGGGGGCCCACGTGCTCATCGACACCTACGGCCGAGTGGCCACCGACCTGAGGGTCTCGCTGACCGACCGCTGCAATCTGCGCTGCACCTACTGCATGCCCGAAGAGGGCCTGCAGTGGCTGGCCAAGCCCGACCTGCTCACGGACGACGAGATCGTCCGCCTCATCGGCATCGCCGTCACCTCCCTCGGTATCGAGGAGGTCCGCTTCACCGGCGGCGAGCCCCTGCTGCGTCCCGGCCTGGCCGGCATCGTCGAGCGCGTCGCCGCCCTGGAGCCGCGCCCCCAGATGTCCCTCACGACCAACGGCATCGGCCTGCGCCGCACGGCACCGGCCCTGAAGGCCGCGGGCCTGGACCGGGTCAACGTCTCGCTGGACACCCTGCGCCCGGACGTCTTCAAGACCCTCACCCGCCGGGACCGCCACAAGGACGTCCTGGAGGGCCTGGAAGCCGCCCGTGAGGCCGGACTGACCCCGGTCAAGGTGAACTCGGTCCTGATGCCGGGGCTCAATGACGACGAGGCCCCCGACCTGCTGGCCTGGGCCGTCGAGCACGACTACGAGCTGCGCTTCATCGAGCAGATGCCGCTGGACGCCCAGCACGGCTGGAAGCGCGAGGGCATGATCACCGCCGGTGACATCCTCGCCTCCCTGCGCACCCGTTTCGAGCTGACCGCCGAGGGCTCCGGGGAGCGCGGCTCGGCCCCCGCCGAGCGCTGGCTCGTGGACGGCGGCCCGCACCGCGTCGGCGTCATCGCCTCCGTCACCCGCCCGTTCTGCTCGGCCTGCGACCGCACCCGTCTGACCGCCGACGGCCAGGTGCGCACCTGTCTCTTCGCCCGCGAGGAGACCGACCTGCGCGCCGCCCTGCGCTCCGACGCCCCCGACGAGGAGATCGCCCGCATCTGGCGACTGGCCATGTGGGGCAAGAAGGCCGGCGCCGGCCTCGACGACCCGTCCTTCGTCCAGCCCGACCGGCCGATGTCGGCGATCGGAGGCTAGGACGGGCTCACGGACGTTCCCGGGGGCCCGCGGGGGCTTCCCAGTCGGCCAGCGGGACCACGTCCTTCAGGAAGCCCCGCACGTCGAGGAACCGGGACAGATGCTCCCGGTGCTCGTCGCACGCGATCCACGTCTTGCGGCGCTCCGGCGTGTGGATCTTCGGGTTGTTCCATGCCAGCACCCACCCGGCGGCGGCGCGGCAGCCCTTGGCGGAGCAGATCGGGGTGGTTTCGTCACTCACAGCTTCGTCTCACAACTACCGAAAACAACTACGGAACAACCGGGGGAACAACCGCGGCAGCGACCGCGTCACCACCACGGAACATGCAGGAAAAAGGCGACGCCGAGCAGCCACGGGGGGAGCTGCCCGGCGTCGGTCCGTCGCTCCGACGGGGGATGCGGAGCGAGTACGAAGTATGTCACGGGTCACCCATGACCCGGCACCGGAACAACACGATTCATCTGAGCATTTCTTCGGTCTGGCGCGGAATCGACGTTCCCCTCCGGGAGCGTCCCGCGGTCACGTCCGGCCGCGCGGCTCACCGGCCGTGCCCGCCCCCGGACCGGGCACGGCGTCCTCCGGGACCGATTCCGCCGAGCCGTCGTCGGCACGCGGCGGCATGATCATCGGCGGCGTCGGCGCCGTCACGAACGTCGACGGCAACGATGGCGCGTTCTCACGCCCGGCGTTCGCGATCACGACCGCGATGTACGGCAGGACCACCCCGAGGACCAGGGCCACGATCGCGACGTGCCGTTCCACGTTCCAGAGACAGGCCGCGAGGACCACCGACACCGTACGGACCGACATCGAGATGACGTAGCGGCGCTGCCGCCCGCGCACGTCCTCCTGAAGACCCGTCCGGGCCCCGGTGATCCGGAACACCTCGGCACTGCCGCCGGCACTCTGCTTCCGCATCTGGTTCCACCATCCGCCCGCATCGGACTCTCCCCGCCCCGCTCCCGTCCGCGGCCGCTCGGGGACACCGGTCCCGGACAGCTCTCACGTTACGCCGCACCTGCGCCGCTTACGAGACCGGGGCCACCCCGGGACCGCGCACCCGGCGTGCGCCGCACTCCGTAGTCCGGTACCCCGTTCGGCCGTACCCGGCATGCGCCGTACGCGGTACGGCCGAAGACTGGCGCTAATGCTCGCGTAGAGCCGTATGAGGAGGCAGGCATGGGCTGGTTGTGGGCGATCATCGTCGGATTCGTGCTCGGTCTGATAGCCAAGGCGATCATTCCGGGAAAGCAGCACAGCCCCCTGTGGCTGACCACCATCTTCGGCATGCTCGGTGCCATCGCGGGCAACGCGATCGCGCGGGCGGCCGGCGTGGACGCGACCTCCGGCATCGACTGGTGGCGGCACGTCTTCCAGCTGGTGGCCGCGATCGTCATCGTCGCCGTGGGCGACGCGATCTACATGGCGGTGCGGGGCAACAAGCGGCGCGAACGGGCCTGACGGCCCGCACCACCCCCGCACGGCGGGGAAGGGGCGGCCTCCGGCAAGCCGCAGGGCACCGGAAACCGCCCCTTCCGCACCCGCCCGGGCGCGGGTCGTACGCGCGCTCAGGCGCCGGTGACCTCCACCGCGGCCAGGTTCTTCTTGCCGCGGCGCAGCACCAGCCAGCGCCCGTGCAGCAGGTCCTCCGGGGCGGGGACCGCGTCCTCGCCGGTGACCTTGGCGTTGTTCACGTAGGCGCCGCCCTCCTTGACCGTGCGGCGCGCGGCGGACTTGCTGGCGACCAGGCCGACCTCGGCGAACAGGTCGACGACCGGAGCCGGCTCGGCGACCTTGACGTGCGGCAGCTCGGAGAGGGCCGCGGCCAGCGTCCGCTCGTCGAGCTCCGCCAGGTCGCCCTGGCCGAAGAGGGCCTTGGACGCGGCGATCACGGCGGCCGTCTGGTCGGCGCCGTGCACCAGCGTCGTCAGCTCCTCGGCCAGCGCGCGCTGCGCGGCCCGGGCCTGCGGACGCTCCTCGGTCTGCCGCTCCAGCTCCTCCAGCTCCTCGCGGGAGCGGAAGGACAGGATGCGCATGTACTTCGAGATGTCCCGGTCGTCCGCGTTCAGCCAGAACTGGTAGAACGCGTACGGCGTGGTCATCTCCGGGTCCAGCCAGACGGCGCCGCCCTCGGTCTTGCCGAACTTGGTGCCGTCCGCCTTGGTCATCAGCGGCGTCGCGTAGGCGTGGACGGTCGCGTCCGGCTCCAGGCGGTGCAGCAGGTCGAGGCCGGCCGTGAGGTTGCCCCACTGGTCGCTGCCGCCGCCCTGGAGGGTGCAGCCGTACCTCCGGTAGAGCTGGAGGAAGTCCATCGCCTGGAGGAGCTGGTAGCTGAACTCCGTGTAGCTGATGCCCTCGGAGGACTCCAGGCGGCGGGCGACGGAGTCCTTGGTCAGCATCTTGTTGACCCGGAAGTGCTTGCCGATGTCCCGCAGGAACTCGATCGCCGACAGGCCCTCGGTCCAGTCGAGGTTGTTGACCATCAGGGCCGCGTTCTCGCCCTCGAAGGACAGGAACGGCTCGATCTGGCCGCGCAGCCGCTCCACCCAGCCCGCGACGGTCTCCGGCGGGTTCAGCGTGCGCTCGGCGGTCGGCCGCGGGTCGCCGATCTGGCCCGTCGCGCCGCCGACCAGCGCCAGCGGCCGGTGACCGGCCTGCTGGAGCCGGCGCACGGTGAGCACCTGCACCAGGTGCCCGACGTGCAGGGACGGCGCGGTCGGGTCGAAACCGCAATAGAACGTGACGGGACCGTCCGCGAGCGCCTTGCGCAAGGCGTCCTCGTCGGTGGACTGGGCGAACAGCCCACGCCACTTCAGCTCGTCGACGATGTCCGTCACGGTTCTCGTGTCTCCTACATACTCATGATCTTCGGCAGCCGGGTGACAGCCGCCTACGAGGTTATACGCCCTGGCTGACGGAGCTCATATTGAAATCGGGGACGCGCAGCGCCGGCATCGCGGCCCTGGTGAACCAGTCGCCCCATTCCCTGGGCAGCGTCTTCTCCGTGCGCCCGGCCTCCGCGGCCCGGCCCAGCAGGTCCACCGGCGACTCGTTGAACCGGAAGTTGTTCACCTCGCCGACGACCTCGCCGTTCTCGACGAGATAGACGCCGTCCCGGGTCAGCCCGGTCAGCAGCAGCGTCGCCGGGTCGACCTCCCGGATGTACCAGAGGCAGGTCAGCAGCAGTCCGCGCTCGGTGGACGCGACCATCTCCTCCAGGGAGCGGTCGGTGCCGCCGTCCAGGATCAGGTTGCCGATCGCGGGCGCCACCGGCAGCCCGGTCAGCCCGGCGCCGTGCCGGGTGGTCGTCAGCCGGTGCAGCTCGCCCGCGCGGATCCAGTCGGTCGCCGCCACCGGGAGCCCGTTGTCGAACACGGACTGGTCACCGCCGGAGGAGTGCGCGACCACGAACGGCGCGCTCTCCAGGCCCGGCTCGTGCGGATCGCTGCGCAGGGTCAGCGGCAGCTCGCCGAGCCGCTCGCCGACGCGCGTGCCGCCGCCCGGCTTCGAGAACACCGTGCGCCCCTCGGCCGCGTCCCGGCCCGACGCCGACCAGAACTGGTAGATCAGCAGGTCCGCGACCGCGGTCGGCGGCAGCAGCGTCTCGTACCGGCCCGCGGGCAGCTCCACCCGCCGCTCGGCCCAGCCGAGCCGTACGGCCAGTTCGGCGTCGAGAGCCGCCGGGTCGACGTCCTTGAAGTCCCGTGTGGAGCGCCCCGCCCACGCCGACCGGGTGCGGTCCGGCGACTTGGCGTTCAGCTCCAGCGTGCCGTTCGGCTGGTCGTGCCGCAGCCGCAGCCCCGTCGACGTACCCACGTACGTCGACGTCAGCTCGTGGTTGGCGAAGCCGTACAGTTCCCGGCCGCCCACCCGCGCGCGGGCGAACGCCTCACCGAGGGCGGGAGCGAAGTCGGCGAACACGGCCGACGAGGTCTCGGCGGGCGCGTCGGTGAAGTCGGGCGAGACCGGCACGCCCGTGACCAGCGGCTGCGCGTCCTCGGCCGGTCCGGCGCCGCGCGCGGCGGCCTCCGCGGCCCGCACCAGGGGCTCGAGCTCGTCCACGGTCACGGCGGACCGGGACACGACCCCGGACGCCGTGCCCTCCCGCCCGTCGACCGTGGCGACGACGGTGAGCGTGCGCCCGCGCGTGACGCCGTTGGTGGTGAGCGCGTTGCCCGCCCAGCGCAGGTTGGCGGTGGACTCCTCGTCGGCGATGACGACACATCCGTCCGCCCGGGACAGCTCCAGCGCCCGCTCGACGATCTCGTGCGGCTTGCTCGTGAGCGCGCTCATCGACCGGCCTCCTGGGTGGTGTTGAGGATGTTGACTCCCTTGAACAGGGCGGACGGGCAGCCGTGGGAGACGGCCGCGACCTGCCCCGGCTGGGCCTTGCCGCAGTTGAAGGCACCGCCCAGGACGTACGTCTGAGGGCCGCCGACGGCCGCCATGGACCCCCAGAAGTCGGTGGTCGTCGCCTGGTAGGCCACGTCCCGCAGCTGACCGGCGAGCCGCCCGTTCTCGATCCGGAAGAACCGCTGCCCGGTGAACTGGAAGTTGAACGACCAGATAGCTCCTACCTGTGTTTATGCAGGTCAGAAGGGGCGTTGGGTCTTTCGAGGACCCGTGTTCATACCGGTTGAAACTGGACTTCACGTGTACCCGTGCTGGCTTGGTGCTGGGTACGAAGGAGGGGTAATGACCAAGATCGTCAAGAACCTCTCGGTCATGAGGACCGAGGAGAGTGACAGGCACCTGAAGATCCTCATGCAAGCCGGCATGGGGCAGTCGGAGGCCACCCGATGGGCTCTGAGGTTCGCTGCTGGTGCTCTGGCTTACGCATGGATGAACGGCTACGAGGACCGCGGTACGGTCCCCCAGATGCTGGTGCAGTACAAGGTGAAGGAGGAGTCCTCATGAAGACTGAGATGAACTCCTGCCCCGGATGGGGCGAGGAGTGCGGGAACGAGATCCGGTCTGATGAAGACCTGTGCCCC
This sequence comes from Streptomyces sp. WG5, assembly GCF_049974565.1. Taxonomy (NCBI): domain Bacteria; kingdom Bacillati; phylum Actinomycetota; class Actinomycetes; order Kitasatosporales; family Streptomycetaceae; genus Streptomyces; species Streptomyces sp. WG5. The sequence goes on from NZ_JBNGGC010000012.1 coordinate 155,128, forward strand.
GATTGCACCGTAGGTCGGCTGGAGACTCAGTCCCCCCGAGTACCGCAGTAGCAAGACAGCTCACAAGAACAAGGCCCCCTCTCCGGAGGGGGCCTTCTGCTGTCCTGGGCAAGAAGAAGACCCCCAGCCTCAGCCCCCGGCCTGAGGCCGGTAGCCCAGACGAGGAGTCCAGGGGTCTTCCAGGACGAGAGTAGCGACTAACTGACCTTTCGCCAACTACCTTGGTGAGTAGGCTTGTAGCTGTGCACCCAACAAGAGAGCGCGGTCCGCGGTGCTCCTGCTGTCCCCCTGAGATGGAGGCTCCTGCGTTGAGGCGTCAAGAAGGCACAAGGGAAGAGCTGGTGTCCGAGCTGAACGAGGACGCCGGCTACTGGGGTTTCATCGGCAACGAGGAGAACATCACCGCGGCTGTAGATGGGGCCAAGGCCCTGGAGGACGGGGCCTTCTCCGTCAAGGTCGGGCACACGATTTACTCCGTTGTGGGCGAAGAGAGTGACGAGGGCCACACGGAGCGCTAACCTGTTATGCAGAGGTCCGGCAACGGGCCGGACCCGGCAGCAAGTTGGGACAACTTCACATGACAGCCAGCGGACAACGCACATGCGTTGAGAAGGTCGCTGCATCCTCGCCCGCCCATGGTCGGGGGCAGACGACGCAGCTTCCCAGAATCACGATCAAGACGCCTCTGCCTGACGGGTGGGCCTCTTTCTGTTCGAAGCCGGACAGTAGAAACTCCTCCATGTGGTACGCCACGGCCCCCTATGGGGTTGAGGAAATCCGTCGCAAGTTCGGGGACGAGGCCACGGCAGCCCTGGAGTACACGGTTTCGGCCTTGACTTGGCGTGACCTCCATGCGGCTGTGGCCGAGCAGGTAGCCATGTATGAGGCTCTTGTCGAAGGCCTGGAGTGAGACTCCCCCAGGGCGATGCCCTTTGGATGTCCTGGGGCTCGTACTTGGAACACCTCCAGCCCCACGACGAAAAGCCTTGCCCCGTCTGTTTGGCCGGCTCCACCCCGAACGAGGGTTGTGCTGTAGGCCAACAGCTATGGGCGCAGTACAAGGAAGCGCTGACCCTTCACCGAACTGGAGTGACGAGGCAATGATCCACATACTGCTGACCCTTTCGGGTCTCATCAAGCCTGTCGGACTGACCTGCCCTGGCTGCGGGGGAACGATGACTCCGTATGGAGACAGGTACAAGTGCAACGCCTGTGGAGCCGTCCTTTAGGACGGTTTCGTGCGAGAGCCCCACATCCGGGGCTCTCGTAAGGCATCCTGAAGGAGAAGGAGGCACCACATGGAATGCCCGAAGTGTAGGTCCACCAATGTCACCTCTGCACAGCTTCTGTCTGGGGTGTGGAAGTGTACGGAGCCGGTCTGTGGAGCCACATTTAAGAGGGACGAGGTCTATAACCGTCTGCACCGTTCGAAAATGAACGGTGCTGGGGTGTAATAAACCCTCCCTGAACGACAAAGAGCCCCCTGCCTTTACGGGCAGGGGGCTTCTTTATGTCCGGGGCTAGTTAATTCATTCTTTCCTACGCCTAGCCGGCCTCTCGAAGGGCCGGCAGACACTTCTTTCATTCATTCTCGGCACTGGACAGGGTCTACGGTCGCCAGGCTTCGGGGCCTGGCTCCCTACACCTCCCAAGATCACTAAGGGGGGTATATTACTTTTCCCTACAATATAGATGTAGGGGTCATTACCCAGGGTTTTGTGACGTCGAACCTCGAAACTGAGACTCAGATCACATGGTTGAGGCTACTTCTTTCATTCATTTACAGCCTGGAGGGCGGGGGAGAGGCTCTTTGGAGCCGAGAAAGGGCCTGTAGGGCTCTCTAAGGGGCCGAAAAGGGGTCTAGAGGGACTTGGGCGGGGATAGGGCTGGGAGGCTCTCAGAGAGCCGTACAGAGCTTCATTACCCGTACACAATCGGAGGAAGGTGCCCCCGGCGGGTCCTTGTGTTACGAACATACGCATTACCCCAGGGGTGTGCACAGCAATGCAAATGAATGAATAAACGCCTGCCGGCTTGGTCTAATAGCATTCCAGCATTCAGGGTAGGCCGGCCTTGAATTGTTGTGTTCATTCATTCAATGCCAATAGGTAATAGGCGTCGGGGCATTCGAGGTGAACTACCTCTGCGCTGATACCTATGTGGTCATACCTACCTAGCCGGCCCCTAGAGACAGGCCGGCTCAGTGTGTCGAGTACACGAGATCAACTCGCAGCACATGCCCTCTGACCATAGGGTTTGACACACCACACCACAGGGGTATATACGCGCGCACGCGTCCCTCTATACAGGGGGTGCCTGTAGGAGGGGGCCTACAGCCGGCCCCCTGGACACCCACCCATGCATGAATGAAAGAAGTTTCGTCGAGTGGGTAGTTTCGAGACATGAGTCCGTGTAGTGTTCTCTGTGTCGGGCGGGGACGGCTAACCGGCGCCAACACTGTTGGTGCTCTAGCCAGGACCGAACGACGCAGGGCCCAAAGGACCACGCAACCTGAGAGGGTAAGCGGAAGCTGCGGAGTCTTCGATCTTTTTAACTGAACAGTGAAACCGCCAATAAGGTGCCTACAGCGTAGGCACTGACAAGCGGCCTACACCACACCCTGTCTAGGTACAGGCATCCGTCCCCCAGGACTATGTGAGGGAGTGTGGCGAGACTGCCTCCACTACGGAGGATGCCAGCATGCCGGACTCATCGCATGTAGTCAGGAGAGGATAGGCAAGAGGGGTGGCCGGCGACCCAGCCAACTAGGCCGGCACAGTAAGTAAGGATCATCGGATGCGCACACTGTGCGCGTCCTCTTGAACCCGCTTACTAAGGAGGGCACATGACGCTCGTATTGGCTTACGACGAAGACGGTATGGTGAGGGCTGAATGCCGCGTACCCGCCGAAGGTGACATAGAGTCCAGAGCAAGGGAGATGCTTCTGTTCCCGGAGGTACTCTATGTGGAGGCACACGTCATTAGTGATTCAGTCGTGTTCGGCAAGTAAGTAAGGTCTCACGGGCACTCGTTGGAGAGTACGAGTGCCCTACTGGACCCGCTTACATAGGAGGAACCATGGAAGACAGCAACACTGAATGGATGCGTAGCACCCTTACCGACTGGGAGCGCGATCTACTGTCTTTGGACATGAGTAGCATTCCTGTCCGCGGCATTACTGCTGACGAAAACGCTTCGCAGGAGTAGGTAAGCAGTATCGGATGTGCGGCCGGCATGAGCCGGTCGTACGTCCTCTTACTGTCGCCTACAGAGAGAGGGAGCATGGAAGACAAGACGCTGTGTGGAAACAAATGGAAGTACGCCAAAGACACCTGCGTATTGGAAAAGGGGCACGTTGGTACCCACCAAACCACAGAGAAGCGAGAAGCGTGGACCTTCTCTTGGTTCGATGATGAGGGGACGCCGACGGAAGAATGGGTGACTATCGTCGGCCACCCTGCAAGTGGGCTCCGGTACCAGGAATGGGCCGGCAAGGCACGGATCATTCAGGAGGGGCAGGAAATCGTGTCTCTCTCCACTGATCAAGACTCTGTGTACAAGCAGTACCGTAGCCGAGTAGAACGGGCAATCGGGGAGTAGGTAAGAAGCATCGGGTAGCCGGCCCACCTTGTGTGGTCCGGGTGCCCTTTTGTTTCCGCCTGAAGTTGTTTCGAGATATGGAAGGTGAGCAATCATGCTTGCTTGGATCATGGCACTGATCATGACGCTCGTGTTTGTTTCGGGCATCACGGGGATGAGCACCACGCCGGCCCCGAGCACGGCGCAGTACGCCGCGGACAACATCAGTGATGACGATGAGTGGGAGTCGTTCCACTCTGAGGCGTACGCGGAGCACAGCGAGGCGTTCACGGCTCTCTTCAACGGCTATGAAACCCGTTGGGCCAAGAATGGACGGCTGATGATCCGTAACGGAGACTCTGGACCGTACAAGTTCGTGAAGAGAGGGCAGTGAATGAGCGACAAAGACTGGTGTACCACTCATGGGGACTTTCGGATTTACGTAGGGCAGACGACTTACCGAGGGGAGATCCTCAACGTCTATGCTGACGAATGGACTCCCAACTGTCGACACTATGACGGAACCGGTTTGTTCGTGTCAGATGGGCACAGCCCTAACCCCTTTGTGGCATGACCTACAAGTTCACCAGGAAGGCAGCATGACGAGAATTCCCGCACTGAACACTTTGCTCACCGATGCGTTGCGTGAAGCACGGCGCCAACTGTTCAACGTGTATGAGCATCAGGACACTCCGGAAAACGTCAAGGAAGCTGCGGCCGTTCTGTACAACTTCTACGGGGCGGAGCTTGATGCCCGTATGGCTGCAAAGGGGGAGGGGCAGTAATGGTGAACCTGAGCAAGCCTTCTCTTCCCACGAAACCCGTTCCTGAAGACGTATTGGAGGCACGCCGGCACAAGGGCACACCCACTTCGTTGTGGGGTTGGGGTTACTACCTCAGGAACAATGACCTCCGTGACCTTCGCATCACCTATCAAGCACTCCAGATTGGCAGGAGGGGTAAGTGAACGCGTACTTCCTGGCATGGCTCATCGGTGTGGACGTGGCCGCGGTACTGGCATACCGCGAGGTTCAGTGGCCCATTCATTGGGTGGTCAAGGCACAGCATCGCATGCGCTCCCTGGGCATCACGTCGGAGCGTGATGCACTGGAAATGTTCCGTACACAGCACCTGTACGGCTGAATTCACCCGTCAAAGTTGTTTCGAGACATGAGAGGTACTGAAATGTTCCTGACCCTGATTAAGTGCGCTTTCGGCTGCAAGAACAAGTCGCCGGAGGACTTCGACCACGGGCACACCTACTACGGCGATCCCATTTGTTCCTGGTGTGCCGGCATGTGGGATCACGACACGGGCTGCTGTGTCCGTCCGAAGGTTTCTCTCGTCAAGAACCTGAGTGACTGGAAGTACTTCCGCAACGACGATGAACCCCCGACTGAGTACGAACTTGCATGGCGCCGTTGGCGCAACGGGGCTCGCGTTTCTGCGGAATGGGCGTACCACCTCCGGAACAACGATCTGCACGAACTTTCCGACTTCTTCCAGGAGCAGGCAAGGCGTGCTCGCTGAATCGGTGGAGTGAATGTAGGGGGCCGGATAAGTACCGGGCCGGCCCCCGCATTGACCTTATCGGCACAGCAGGAAGGCAAGAACATGCATTGGGCTTATGTCCAGTGGGAGCCGTGTTTCGAATTGCAGCACGAAACTGTGGTCAAGCAGGAACACAGTCACAAGAAATGCGCTGAAAACCATCCGGACATGGAAGTAGTCGTTGAATGCGACGTCCAACTTCCGGAGGTAATCCAGTCGGTTGTGTCGGGGGACAGTAAGGAATCCGTCCTTACCGCGGCACGGACCAAGGCCCTGGAAGACGTGCCTTACGGCGCCGCCTACAGCGTCCACTACATCGGGAGGGTCTGACCATGGCCTGGCAGTCAACCCCTGGAAATGCCCGTTGGTACGGGGAAGTTGTCTTTGAAGACGGGGACGGAGGGACTACGTACAACTACGGCTACAGCGCATCTCAGGAAGAGCCGGCCCCGGAAAGTCTGAGTGTCCTTTTGCCCAAGGGCGTGGAGGCAATTGAATACAAGATTCTTCCGACACCCAACAACGAAGCGTGGGAAGACTGGAATTCTCAGCAGGAAGGACAGTGATCATGCGGTACTTCTATTACGTGCCCGCGGACTACCAGGCTTGTGAAGAGCACATGGCAGAACAACTAGGACAGTGGTTTCCGGAAACCGGGGAAGACTGTAAGGGTTCGATGTGGAACTACACAGGTTGGGACTTGGACGAACTTGTCTCAGCACTTAAGGAGTCAAAGGAGTTGCTCCCCCAACACTTCAAAAGGTTGGGCGCCCTTAAGGGACCGGACGGAACGCACTGCAATTCCCTGCACTGATGAAATGAGTGTGGACAGCATGACGTCAGAAGACATAAACGCGCTCGACACTGAGTGCGACGGACTTTTCGGCATCCTTGACTCAGCAAAGCACAACGGGTGGACTCCCGACAGTGCAGAGTTAGTCGAGCACATCCGGGAATGTCGAGAATGCTTTGACCGCAACTTCGATTTGATCGGTTAGGGGCAAGCACCAATGCGTTACATCGCTACTGCTCTTGCGTCCATCGTCTTCTCTTCGGGAATCTCCGTAGGCATCACTCACTCGGTCATGAGTGAGCGTGCTCAGAAGTCGGTGGAACGTATGGAAAAGGAAGCCTTCAACGATGGCTTCCGCTACGGGGCATGCAACGAAGGTTTCGACGGTTGGGGTACACCCTGTAAGTAGTCGCACCCAAAGTTGTTTCGAGATATAGGCCCGGCTCACAGGCTGCGCCGCTGGGGCCGGATCAGTCAGCCGGCCCCCTCTTGCTGAGTCGCTAGGAATCGCTTAGCGCATGACAGGGAGATAAGGCAGTGCCCGACACAGATCAGAAGTACCGCGTAGCCACTTACAGCTATGCCTGTACGGCATACGTCCGGACGACGCTTCGATGCGCACTTGCGCTCCAGTCGGCACAGAACGTGTGGGACAACGAGGAACATGCCAACACTGCCCGCGGAATGATGGGGCCCGTTGGCTGGTCTGAGATTCTCTCAGACACTCAGGTGTGGGAATTGACCAAGCTGGAACTGATGACCATTCATCGAGCACTGGAATGGCGTAAGGCAAAGCGGGATGCCGGCACGGCAGACACTCACGTCAGTCACGTCATTCGTGCTGAGTGGTCATTCATCGAAGCGGAGATTACCCGCGTACTCCGTGCCGTTTGGCACTCTGAGGGAAAGTATTGGATGTGAGTGGCATGTCTCGGACCTACACCCTTTGGGGTTGGACTAGCAAATGGGTAGGGGTTACGCAAGCCCTACCCATTATGAACGGGAGTCTCCGGGAGTGTCGTTCGCGGGAACGGCAATTCAAGGCTGACTATTCGGATGCTCTGTCAGGGATCTATGGGCCGGGGGATGAGCCTAAGGGGCTCATCCTGCAAGTGGAAGAGAGGGTATGCGAATGAGCGGCATGAACAGGTGTGAGTACGGGGACGGGGAATGTTTCAACGCCTGCCAGTGTGGGTGTGAGTCCGGCAAGTATGAGTGTGGGTGTGAAGGGGAGGTAGACAAGTGAGTCTTATGAAGAGGTACGCGGAAGACATGGAAGCATTCACGATGCGGGCAATTGAGGTTGCCTGGCACAAGGACGCCGGCTATCGGGAGGCTGCATTCTCGGAGTTGCTCCGGGACTGTGAGACAGCAGCAAGGGTCTACGCCTCACCCGCGGAAGTAGCGGTTCTGTTCGTCAATCATGTGACGGATACCTACGCCGCAGAATTCATGGCACAAAGGGAAGCTGCCTGAGCCTCTCGTGTTCGTACGCAGTCCCCCTCCTAACCGCGGGGGGCTGCTTGCGTTCATGGTTGGTCAGACGAGAGGGAATCATGATGCCGAGAATCACCATCGAAGCATGCGCAGCGTGCCACAAGAAAGACGGGACCATACGAGCATCCGATGTAGAGATCTCATTGGATAAGAAGATTTGGTATCTCTGTACCGAGCACGAAAAGAAGTTGGCGCAGCAACTTACCCAAACCCTTGGGGAACCGTGCGAAATAGAGGGGGAGTAATGGATTTTGCCAGGGAACTAGACGAGACACTGACAACAGTTCAATCGTGGTGCACATGCCCAGACCCCTATTGGTGTGATGGTAGCGAGTTGTTCAATGAGGGGGACGACGAATGAGCATTACCAAGGGTGTCCGAGTAAGGCTGATGGACCCGGATGGAAGGTGCGAGGGGCGAGTACCCGCCGGGAGTTCAGGCACAGTCACATGGGCAGGGGACGACGTCTTCACAGTCAACTGGGATGGATGCTCAACGCACTTTACGGCAGAGCTGCTTGAGGACGAAAACGAGGAATGGAGGCGAGTATGAGCCTGGAAACGTTCAAGCCCATGGCCTATGGGCCCATAGGTGATGCTGTCATTGCCGCGGAACCTCACACCGAAGCGGACCCCGTAGGGGTGTACGCCGCGATCCTGGCACTGTGGTCTGGAGCCCTGAACGGGCTCGTTCGGATGAGCGATGACCGGCCCGTAGTCGTCTGGACTGTGCTCGCAGGGGAAAGCGCCCTAGGGGGCAAGGGAACGGCCCTGAGGGTGGCACGGAAGATGCTGGAACACAGCATCTCCGGATTCCTGGAGGCACGGACAGAAGGGGGAGTATCCTCCGGGCCGGCGCTCACTCAAAAGATGTGGGAAAAGCAGGAAGAAACAGAAGGCACGGAAGACGGTACGGATACTCGTGTCATCCTGATTGATCAGGAATGGACAGAGAATCTGCGCAAGCAGAATACGTGTCCTACCTTTGCGTCCCGCCTACGTACAAGTTGGGATGGAGATACGATCCGGCACAACACTACTAGAGTAAGCATGGTGGTGTACGATCCTCGTTTGGGTTTCCATGCTCACATCACCCCGGAAAATTGGGGCGAGTACATAAAGCCCCGAGACGCAAAGGGCGGTAGCTATAACCGCCTCTTGCCTGTCCTGGTGGAGTGCTCGAAGGTTCTGCCCTACGGGCACAAAGAGGTCTATCCGGATATTCAGGGGCTCACTGAAGCATACGATTGGGCCCGAAGGGGCCCAAGGCTCATGTCCCTCTCCCGTGAGGCTGCTCGCAGGTTCGATGAGCTACGAGCGCATTTCATGAACAAGATGGCAGACATGCCCAAACACATTACGTGCTATGTCGAACGGACCCCTGAACAAATCATCAGAGTTGCTGCTGTTCTCACTGCCACGGAACGGAAGACGACGATCAGCCGTAAGGCTATCGACGTAGCATGGGCGTTCGTGCAGTACAGCATGCGCAGCGTAGAGAAGTTGGTCCGGGAAGACACTAAGGCGTCGAGTAAGGCAGTCAAGACTCTGCCTGATCTCATCCGAGACAACCTCCGATTCTTCGGGGGCAAGGTGGACCACTCGTCTCTCATCAGACGATTGGGAAACCGAGCGAAGGCCGATGAGATCAAGACTGCCATTGCGGGTATGTCTGATATCAAGGTCATTACCGGGGTGACGTCCGGCCGTGGCCGGCCCGGGGTGGAATACCGATGGGCGGACAAGGAAGACGAGACAGCCGCGGTACAGGAAGAGCCTGCCCCTGTCATTCCGGAGCCTAGGCCGGCTCAGCCGGCGACCCTGGACAACCCGAATACCCAAGAACTGATGCTATCGGAGGGTTGGTTGTGAACCCTTCAGACATGCCTCGGAGCAAGCCTTGCCGGACCGTAGGAGGCACGACACAACGGGGGGTAGGCATGAAATACAGGGTTCTTGCGTGGATAGAGGCGATAGCACCTATCATCGTAGTAGGTAACGTCGTTGGGGTGCTGTACTACCTAGCGATTCACTGGCAGTAGAACGAACAGCACCACTAGGGGAGGCAAGATCGTGTACAGCATCAGGGACAGGCACACAGGAGAAGAGCACTACGGGGAGTCATGGGATGAAATTGCAAAACGCGTGTGGGGCCCCAAGGCTCGTGTGCAAGTAGGAGAGGCTGTCGGAGGGGAGGGTAGTGGTGTCCGCATGGGGATGATCGTAGAAAAGGAAAGCAAGGCTCACGGGGAAAATGCATTCTCCGTGATCGATACTGTAGTTCTGTACAAGTAGGGGGTAGTGGTGACAGGGAAATGGATTGCAACCGTCCGACGTACGTCGGACGGATTGACAAAATCCAAAAAGTACGATTCGGCGTACGAAGCGGCGGAACCGCTTGAGCGCGTCATCCTGGCATCAGGATGGACTTACCCCGATACAGCGCTTAATCCGGCCACGGAGCTAATCGCTGGAACGTACATCGTTATCGGGGGACATGAGTACTCCGTGAGGCGTGCTGAATCCTGACACACTGCGGAAACGAGAAAAACCCCCCGGCCAAATGGCCGGGGGGTTTTTTGTTTTCTCTCACTCTAGATCCGTCTCCACAGACCTAGTTCATGGGCCGGCTAGCGTCGCATGCAATGCGTAGCGACTACTCAGCCGGCGGAGTCTCCAGGTAGGCCCGGAGGGTCTTAGCATTCTCAACGCGTTGAGCAACCTCACCCGCAGCAAGAGCAGTAGTGGAAAGAGATACGGCCCATTGCCACGGAAGGGTGTCGAGTAGGGCTACGGCTACTGGAGCAATCGCAGCAACGACCGCGGACAGCCGTACGGCGTGGCGGAGCAGACCTTCTTTCATTCATTCACCCCCCTCAGTAGGTAGCCGAGACGTCACATGCCGCGGACGCGGTGAACTCAACTTGATCTCCGAACAGAGTGCGACTGAATCGACCGAACACCCTAGAGCCGGCTGCGGGAACCGTAGCCGTAAGGTCCGCTACAGCAAGCCCCTCTACAGTGGCGGAGGTCTTAAACGTAAGGGTGACTGCGGAAGCCCCAGGGTTGTCTACCGTGAGCTGAAGTCCAGTCGTGTTCGCCACGACGTTGCCCTCTACTAGGTCAGCAGCAACGGGAGTAGCGGCATTGACGCCGGCCTGAGAAACCCTAAGCGCATTTACAACAGTGGCCATAAGCATACTTCTTTCATTCCGAAGACATTAGCGGGAGAAAAGCAGGGGCGCCCCCAAAGGGCGCCCTTTTCTATTCACGGAATTGAGGGGAGGGGAGAGGCAGGCGGGGGAGTTCCCAGAACTTTCCGGAATCCCGAGAAAAGCGCTCAGGATTTTTGAGTACGGTTTCATGCTATGAGATTATTCAAATCTGCTGATATTTGAAACGCGGTAAGTGACTCGCGCGCGGGGGTGCCTGAGTGCAGACGCCCGTATGTGACTCGCGCGAGGCCGCGACCCCTCGAATCCGGCCACCTCGGTCTAAGCCTTCGGAACCTTCAGCCGATCCCAACTCGTCTTGCCAGGCCACCCATCAGCGTCAGAACCGCGGTAACCGAGCTTGAGCTGCCACTTCCGGTAGCTCTTCCTGTCGGACTCAGTCCACTGCTTACCAGGACCCACCCGGTAGGCAGAGCAGCCCTCCTGGACCAGGCGCTTGCCCATCCTCTCGACGAGATCCGCCTTCGGAGCCCTCTTGAAGTACGCAGCCCCGGGATACGGCTCGTAGGAGACGGACTTCGGCTTAGGGGTCGGCTTGCTCTTGGCAGGGACCTTCAGCTTGTCCCCGGGATGGATGACATACGGAGCCTTGAGACTGTTGGCCTTGGCCAGATCCCCCCAGTCGATCCCGAGCTTCTTACCGATCCGAGAGAGGGAGTCTCCAGCAAGAACGGTGTACGTGCTGCCCGTTGGCTTCGGGGCAGACGGCTTCTGGGGGTTGGTCGGCTTGGGCTTCCCCGCCAGGGTGGCTTCGATGTCTTCCCTGACATCGTCCATGTCCATCATGTGCCCCGGCTTGTAGCCCGGGTCCCACTTACCGGGAGAGCCGGACTCGCCATGACCGATGACGGAGTACTCGTTCCATCCGTGGAAGTCGAGTACCGCGGACGCAAGATTCAGAAGCGTCTTGTACTGAGCGTCAGTCATCGCGTGAGAACCTGAGTACCAGATTTCCACTCCATAGAAGCGGGCATTGAAATCGGTGTTGGACTCGTTGTCTACGGGAGCAGGACGCTCATCTATCACCGCGTCCAGGACGTCATCGTCTCCCATGCCGGCGTGGTTCGCCCGGCCCCAGCCGATCAGATGAACAGTGCCATCCTGAGCCAGGCCAAAGTGACACAGAGGACCGGGAAGGCTGCTGTAGCCGTTGTAGAGAAGCGCACGCTGGTCCTTAGCATCAGAGCCAGTGTGATGGACCATAAAGCCGTTGACAGGACCCCAGGCCCCCTTGTGGTTACGGTTGTGGTTGGACCAGTCTCGGTACTCCTTGAAGGGGACTCCCCACTTCTTGAGCTGAGACTTGATCTGAGACGGAGTCATAGGTGTAGCCATTAAAGCCCCCTCGTGTGTCGGAATTCTTCGACCTTTTCGGGGTCAAGGGCAGACAGAACGGCGACAAGGGTCCTGGTCTGCTTCTTCAGTTCCTCTAGTTCGTGCTTCACGCCGTTCAACTCGTCGATGAGCCTGTCAGCCCGGCTCTTCTGAGCCTCTGCCTCTTCTTTCCATGAGTTGGCAGCGTCTTGCCACACTCGGGCTGTGTTGGCCCGAGTTGAGTTCGTTCGGATCTGAGCAACGATTAAGGCGATGGCACCAGCGACACCGGCCAGCGGTCCGCCGTAGGTGCTGAGGATTTCGAGCATGGTCAGTGCCCCTCTTTTGTGTGACTCAAATGAGAGTCAGGCATACAAAAGGGCCGCTCCTTGAAGGAGCGGCCCCTATCCCGTCTTCAGTACTACGAGGGCACTCGATCCTCAGCAAAGTTGTTCCCTACTGTGGTGGTGATGGCAGTGAACCGGATGCGCTCGTTAACACCCTCCTGGAAAACCCCAGCGGTGAGGGCGTGGAGATAGGCCCCGATCACATTCACGTCCTTGGCGTTGGAAACCCTGACGCCATACTCGGGAGAGGTGTTAGCCGTACCTCCGTCATCCGTGCCTACATAGCATCCAAGGTTGGTAACCACCACAGGCGCCGTGTTGAGCAGAGCCAGGCCGGCATAACCTCCACCACCAGGACCGCCGTTACGGCCATCCCGACGAGTGTTGAGGGCATTGATGAGGAAGGGTCCGTTACCCGAAGCGTCGATCCGGACGCCATCCCAGCCGTTCCGGTCAGTGGAACAGCCAGTCATCGTCATGGACCCCGAGCCAGGCCAGTTGCCCCAGCCCCCCGTGATGTGGAAGCCATAGTTGCCACACCACTCAGCACGGGAGTGAGTGATGATCGTGTTAGCAGAATTGGAGATCTTGTAACCCGAAGACCAACACCCAATGACCTGACAGTCTTCAAGAGTGAGGTCCGTGTTCCGCTCGAACTGCATGCCGTTGACATGGCAGTTGTCCACCATGACCGAGTGGAGACGCCACGAGTACGGCCATTCATCAATGGCATTTCCCGCAGTGATGATGCCGTTGTTCGGCATCTGACGAATACAGACATCCCTCATCACGACATTCTGAACATTGCCCTTGGCATAAACGCCATCAAGGCCCCCGGTAGGAACCTGAGAGCCGTCCAGCATGAGGCTGAAGATGCGCTGCTCTCCATTGAGAGCCGGGTGGTCTCCGTCGTCCTCACCGATGATGGTGATCATTGCTCCTGTGGTAAAGGTCGGAGCAGCCTGGAGATAGCAAGGCCACTCATCACCAACCATCCCAGGACCCACCATGAGGTTGGAGTGCGATCCCATGAGAGTGACCCCACGAGGGAGGTCCAGGGGATAAGAGACGATGTAGACGCCCTTGGGGAAGTAGACGACACCGCCGTAGCCGGCAGCATCGATCGCAGCCTGAATAGCTGCGGTGTCATCAGTAACCCCATCTCCCTGGGCACCGTATGAAGCGGCCTTGACGTTCAGCCAGTCGACGGAGCCTCCTCCGTCTTCTCCAAGAGAGGCAGGAAGCTGAGCAGGAAGCACCTTTCCGTCAGGTCCAAGAGTGGCAAAGCCCTCGGGCATTGCCCTCTGAGCGTTGATCTCGTCAAGAGCATCCTGCTTCGATCTGTGAGGATCGTCTGCAACAAGGTGGTTGGCCAAGTCCGTCCCTGTGTTGACAGGGACCATAGCTACTCGGCCGGCTCCGAAGTCGGCGTAAAGCAGCGTGACTCCGTCAGGCCCGTAAAAGTGAGGCACCATACCCTGTGCGTCTGCTGTCAGAACCACGATGGGGTTACCACTTGCGTCCTGGAGATCGGTGATCTGCATTGCCTCAGCAGAGAGACCAGCCCAGACAGTACCCTGAGCCCCGGGAACTCGTGCCCCCGATATATCCTCGGCTACGTCTGCTGCTGTACCACCAAAAAGATTGCGAGCCATAAAAGCCCCTTCACTTAGTCAAACACGTTCGTTTCGTAGGTCCCCGAAAGTTCCAGGGTTGACCTACCTGGAATAAGTCTGAGGCCATCGAGATCCCCCCGACCGTTAGTAGGACTGGGAAGGTACAAGTAACAAGTTGTTCCGCCAGAAGTCGTTTTTCCCTTGACGTCCGCAAAGTTGGGCAGACCATCACGGACCTCCGGGTTGTCTAGGAACCCCTGGAACATACCGGGAATGGCATTAGACGCGGGAACAGGAAGGTTGGTCGCGATAACCCACCCACCGTTAGTGGCGCCGGTTGCCTTGGTCGACGTGTTACGGATTTTGATAGACACGTGAATCAACCCTGGAGCAATTATTCTCCAAGAGCCAGTGCGGTTAGCAGCAGGAGGCTTGTTGTTCACGGTAAAAATGTCTGGGGTGTACTTCCTCCGCTTACCAAGAGTCCGGGTGATCATGTCGCCTTCGAGACCTCGGTAACCTTCTTCATGCCCAGAATTGTTGTTGGTGTCCAAGTCCAGGGTGAAGCTGCCAACAGGCAGCGAGTCAGAGACTTCCTTACGCCACCAAGGCGTTGACACCGTGCTCGGGACATCGAAGCGCCGACGATCCGTCAGGAGTCTTGCTCCGTTATTGGCCTCCAGTTCAAGGCACCAGATCGGAGTTTCCCAGATGCCTCCAAGAACCCGCTGAATAGCGGGCTCAGGGGCAGCGGAAGCGGCCTGACCCGTAACGATGGCAAGATTCACTGAGCCAGTGGACATGTCCGTACGGATGACAATAAGGTCCTTCCGCGGAAGGGCTCCAGAGTTGGTCGGCAGACCATGAGTCCATGGGGCGTCGAGCTTGTAATAGAACCCGCCGTTCCAAGAAGAGCCAGGCTGCACCACCAGATCAGAACCCGAGATCACACAGTCAAAGGGGAGCTGCGAGGACTGATAGGTTGGGGCAGTGAGCTGGAAATCGATTCGGTCAGGTCCCCACAGGTGTGACATAGCCTGCCACTGAACTTGGGAGACCATCTTTCCGCCACCGCCGGCACTGTCCGCAGCAAACGGGTAGCTAGTTTCTGCCATCTCACATCCTCGCTTCCAGTTTGCGCAGCTTCTCGCGCATGTCGAATACCGTCTTGTAAAGGTTCAGGGGGTCACCACTTCCTTGCTCACCGATCTTTGGTGCGACAGTGAGCGCATTTCCTCCGTCGTCCACGGTGATGTTCACCTCTCGGACCATATCTACATACGTTGAACCGTCCACTTCAACGGACACGAGGTCACCAACGAAGTAGTCCCTGCCGAACTTGATCTGTTCCGTGTCGATGGGGTAGATCTGAAAGTTCCCGCTCTTCTCGCCCTCCTTGAGGGCGTCAGTAGCAGCCTGTTCCACGGCCTGCAAAGCCTGCTGGAACTCGGCATCCGTGACATCGGCATTGGCCTTTATCGGCGCCCCATCCGATTGCCTCGTCATGATGGGGAGGTCCCTCCGGTCAATGAACTGCTCTATCTGGATACCCCATTCGGATTCTGCCGCGGCATCGATTTTCTGATACAGGTAGCGGTCCACCCCTTCGCCTTGACAGGCGACAATGGCTCTGGTGACCTTCGGAGCGCTGAGGGTCCATATGTACTCGCGAAGGTTCCCCAGCTCGGGGGAGAAGCGCACGGCCTTGGAGAGGTCACGGGGCTCGTATATATCAAGGTCAATGGCCCTGGTGTTCGGGTTGTAGAGGAGCTGCCAACCCGTCTTCTTGTCGCTGCACCACTCGGTAAGCTTCTCGCCTACGACGTCGTACCTGAGGCTGTCTGAACGAGTAGCCCCAAACGAAGGAACAGCCCCCACGTTGATCCCAGTCACCTGACGATCAGCAAGAGCACCAGGACCGACGGACTTGTTAAGTTCGTCGTAGATCAGCTTGCTTACCGGACCATTGACCATGCGGACATCGAGAACGGTGGAGTACTGCTGCGAAACAGTCTTGGCAGGGTCCACAAAAGACAGCCGGCTGAAGGCCAACTTGTTGTCAGTCTTGCCCCCTACGAAGACCGATCCTTCGGAGCTGTGCTGCTGTACGGTCCAGTACTTCTGAAAGGATTCGATCTGTCCTGTCAGGATGGGCTTCTCCACACCATCCTGATAGATGGCAACTCCTCCGCCTTGCTGGAGGAGTTCTGCTTGTTCAGTACCCGACTTGACGAGGAGCTTCCATGAGCCTTGGTCACAGTACTGAATCACCATGTCAAGCTGAATCCAGGTGTCAATCTCTCCAATGCGTCTGAGATCCTTGTCTCGGACCTCTATTCGGTACCCCATATCAGTAGCCTTCATATTGCGGTTGAAAGACCAGGCGCACCTTGGCGTTTGCTGACCCCGGTACGATGTCTACGGTGCAGGTGGATTCTCCTTCTGGGATAGCCCATAGCTGAGGATTGTCATCGAGCAACGGCCAATAGTTGGTGCCTTGGTCGTCCTTGAGGGACTTGAATCCGGGCCTCGTGTCGACTACGAGAGTTCTTCCACCGGCCACCACGTCTGTGCCATCAACGGGAGGAGTGATTCCGAAGGAAGAGCCGTCGGGACTGGAGAAAGTGAAACCCTTGATAGGCCCTGTCAGTTCCCAACGAGGCCATGCCTGCACATCTCCAGGGTTCTGGACGAGAACCTCGGACCCCGAGACTATGCCGGCATTGAGTTTCAGCGGAAAGAAAGGGTCCCCCAGGAAGGCTTCTCCTGTGCCGAAGATCCACTGAGCTACCTGGACGTCATCGGAGAAGAAATAGGGATCGTACGCAGTGAACTGAAGGCCGAACTTCTTCCAGGTGAAACCGGCCTGGTCAACAGTCTCAGAACCTTCCATCCCGCTCTTGTAGTAACACTTCAGGTACCGCGGGATGGCATCGCCCTCAACGAACTTGAGGATGCAGTACCCCTTCTTGGGATTCAGAGCTGAGACGAGTCGGCTTTTCAGAGAACGGACAGTTCTCCGATCAATACCATGCAGGTACACAGGGATCATGATTTCCCGTGAGACAGCCCTGGCGTCTCGGAAGATCCCACCATCAAGATTTGGACTGTCATCGGAGTGCAGCTCATAAGGAGGCGCATCCAATCCCGTGGCGCCGGGCATCAGAATGATGCCCGGCCACCGAGACCCGGAGAAGTCGGTGAGGGCTATTTCCTCGCCCTCACCGTTCTTCCCTCGGATAGATACGTACGTCCTTCCCCAGTGCACTCGCTGAGGAGGTTGGGGGCCTGTCGGTGTTGGAACCGGCGGGGCCGCCCGTAGCACTGGAATGGGCATACGGCCACCTCTTTCCTATAGCCGGTCTCCATACATCGTGTCGATGTACTGGAAACCTCTGAGAATCGCCTGAGGCGTGGTTTCGTGCTTTGCCTCCTGAACCGTCACGGAAATAGGACGACTGTCAGTCATCAGGGACTCAGTCTCTCCGTTGCTGTAAACCCGCTCACCACCGCGGAAATTCACCAGCTCCGGGCCTCTCTCACCCACAAGAGCAAGTCCTGGAGAAGCACTGAGACTCCCTGTCCAGTAGCCCTTGACTCCCGAAAGAGCCCTACGCCACCCAGAGCCGTAGCGACTGGTGGCATAGTTGAGGCCGGCATAGATACTGGCCATCGGGTTGGTGATGCCCAGATGCCTGTACGGCCCCGCATACGCATTGAAGGTTTGCGGGATGGTCTGCATCAGGCCTTGAGACGGGTAGCCATTCTTGGCGTTGATGTCCCAAAGGTTGATGGCATTGGGATTACCTCCGGACTCCACCTGGATACGGTGGAGGACCAAGGGCACGTCCGACATGGGAAGCCCGAGCTGAGCAAGGGCCATCTTGACCTGAGGTGTCCAGCGGGACACCGCATTACCTACACCAGGAATACCCAGGTTGATGTTTGCCTGGCCCTCCACATCGGGTCTCTTGACATCCAACTTGGTGCCCTTGAAGTCAAAAAGGCCTTCCATGTTCGGAAATGATTCCTTGGCTGTGGAGTAGGTGTCCGCGATGACCTGAGCCGCGTAATCCTTGGGAGAACGCCACATCTCCCGAGTTGCCGATACCATTCCGGTCAGGGCGTCGTACTCCGAAACCACCAGCTCCCAGACACCACCTACGGCGTCCTGCACAGTCCCGATCGGGTCCGTGACAATGGCCTTGCCGATGTCCCAAAGGCTCTTCCCCGAATCCCAGATACCCGTGAAGAGATCCTCCACAATGTTGCTCAGGTTGCTGGGAGAGAAGAGGTGCCCGACGAAGGTCTTTCCTCGCTGAAGGATGTTTCCCTCACCCTGCCAGACGTCATCCCAGAAAAGGGGACCCGCGGTCGGGCCCAAAGCACCGCCCACGATGCCAACAGCCTGACCGAGGCCCGTAGGAAGCCTCTTCAGGGCATCCCAAGAACCTTCGGTGATGAAGTCGTAGGTTGCCTTGTACTTCTCGGCAAAGTTCCTGCCGATTCCACGGCTTGCCACACTTCCCGTACCGAGGATTCCTTGTTGGGTCGGGCCTCCGAGAGGCCTGGAGGAACTGTTCATGTCCATAGTGGCTAGGCCGGCGGACACGTTCGGTCCCACATCGTGGCTCTGTGCCAGAGCAATAAGCCTGTCGAGCCCCAGCTTCTCAATGACACCACCATCAGCGAACTGCTGATGTGTCATCGCCTTACGCAAACCGGAGACGCCTTGCGTGCGAGCAACGGAGTTCATGTAGTTCACGTACTGCGGACCCACAGCCGCGGTCCACTCGGGCCGCATGATGGCCTCTCCACCCGAGAGATCAATTTGACCACCCGTGGGGGAGTAGAAGGAATGAATGTCCCTTCCAGGTGTGTAGCCCGGAAGAACGGCAGGGTACATAACCCGGCCCGTGGCACTTCTGTTCCTCTTTCCCTTGGAGGAGCCTCCTCCGCCTCCTCCGTTACCGGGGGCGTTCTTGCCGATGTCCTCCAGCCGGCTATTGAGCGTGCCTGCCTTGCCTCCAGCATCGTCAAGAGCATCCTTCAAGTCATTGACATGACCTGTGACCTTGTCGAGCTTTCGAGCATTGAGGTTCACCACTCGTCCAGTCAGACCGGACTTGTTGGTGCCCACCAGAACGTGAACATCGTTGACCGCTGTCTTGAGGGTTCGGAACTCCCCACGGAGAGCGGACAGCTTGGCCCCGTTCAGGTTCGACACAGCCCTACGGGCTGCATCTACCTTTGCCTTGAGCTGATCTGCCGACTCACCCGCAGTGGCGTGCTCGTTCCGAAGTGCATCGAGCTTCCTTCGGTTGAGGGCACCTACAGCAGACGAAGTGTCATCGATCTTGTTCTTAAAGTCCGTCACGGAGCCATGAGCCCCGTCAACAGTGATCTTCAGCTCTACGAGCTTCTTGCCGTTGAGGTTGACTACAGCCTCACCAGACTGATTGACCTTCGAGGTCAGATCCTTGGCCTTGTCGATGACTGACGAGAACTCACCAGCAAGAGCCGAAAGGCTCTGCCGGCTGAGCTGGTTCACCTGAGGGATGACCTGGTTGACCTGAGTGCGAGCCGTCTGAGCGGAGCCCTGGAGGCTCCCGTTCCCGGAGCCGGCGAACTGGTCTACCAACTGACGGATAGAGGTTGAGTTGACATCCCGGATCTGCCTTTGCAGATCCCGCATGCTTTCCTCGGTCTCCCTGATGGCATCCTCGGTGTCCCGGATCTGTCGCTGGAGCTGGTTCCGTCCGGAGTCATCTCCTGTGAACCGGTCCCGAAGTCTCGCGATGGGACCTCGAACATCCCCTCCACGAAGCTCAGTCCTGCGATCCCGGTAGCGTTGGGACATCCGGTCTCTGACATCTCCGACGTCACCACTCCGACCCCAGGCACCTCTCCGCGTGCCTTCACGGACACTGGAACCGACCTGACGCACACCGCGGGTAGCTCCGCGAAGGCCCTTGAAGACAGCACCAAGAGGAGACAAGGCAGCAGCCATGATCCGATTGACCTTGCCCAGAGTCTTCGTCAGAAGACCAAGAGCCAGGATGAAGGGAGCAGCCATTACGGCCATCTTCAGGAGACTGGCGAAAGTCTCCTTGATCTCCGGATGCTCTTCCAGCCAGTCAGAGAGCCACTTGATCTGTTCCACGAAGGTGCCAAGGGCTTCGAGAGAAGTCTTGATGAGCCAAATGACGTTGTCCTTCTGACCAGATCCAAGTTCCTGGATCTGCTGAAGGAGGCCACCCTCGTAGGTGTACTCACCAGTCTCGGTGAGTTCTCCCATCTCGTCCCGCTTTACAACCGGGACCCTCTTGCCCATGATGGCTTCGCCAAGACCGGTGTACTCGTATTCTCCGGTCTTGGGGTTCTCACTGGCGAACAGGGAACCCAACTCATATTGGGCACGTTCCTTCATCTGAGAGACACGACCACTGATGGTGGCGGAAGTCATCCGCTCGCCGAAGCCGGCGGATCCACCTGTGCGAGGACTGTCCGGGTTTACAACACGCAATCCAGTCTTCGGATCAACCCTCGGATCACCCTTCTTGTCGAGCTGGAAATAGTTCGGGTCCCAATACCGAAGGAGGTTGTCAATCATGTCCTGGCCCTTGACGCCGCCACCCTTGGCTACGGGAGTGCCGACAACATCCCAGAACTCTCCTGCGTCATTGAAGCCGAACATGCGAGCAAGCTCAGAGGCAGAAATACCCGAGGCCTGAACCAATTGGTTGATGTTCCTCGTCGGAGCCTTGTCCATATCAAGCATGCGGTCCACCGCATACATGGCCCTCTGGAACATGTGCGGGTCCAGGTTTCCCGCACGGGCCATTGAGTCACCAACGGCCATGATGATGTCAGAAGTCTTAGTGGCTGCCCTGTTGGCAGCAGTCCTCTTCGTCTTCGGGTCATACCAGGTGTCATCAGCACCAGCCAATGAACGAATGATCTTCATCTGGTATTCGTGCATCGTCTCGATGCTGAACGGAGTGTTGATAGCGTATTCCTGGATACGCTGCATCTCCCTGGCGGAAGACTTGTTGTCAACTCCAGCCGCGGAGAGACCCATCTGACCGAGGATTCGCATATCCGCGGACTTCACACCGATGGTGGTCAGCATCGCTGACACAGAGGCCAGAGGCATAAGGAGGCTGGTGCCGATGAGCCGTCCAGTCTCCACGATGTTGGTGCCGAGTTGCTCAACTGCCTGACTCTGCCGACGCCACCCTGTCTGAAGGGTGGTCAGATTCCTGCCTACAGAGCGGGTATGGTCCTGCATCTGTCGGCGGTACTGAACGAGCTGATCCCGCAGAGCGGCGGCCTGGCCCCGATGGGCGTCAAGCTGACTACGGAGACCTGCGATGGTCTCTCGTCGCTGCTCGGCAAGTGTGCGGCGGAGTTCTTCCCTCTGTTCCCTCTGCGACTGACGGAAGGCCGCAGCCTCAGCACGAGCGGCCCTCTGAGCTTCACGCGTACGCTCAGCCATGAAGCGCTGATACTCACGCTGTGCTGTCTCCCAACGCCGAGCCTCATCTCGCCTGGCCTGCTGTTCAGCACGCTCCCTCTGGCGAAGGAGACGAAGACGTTCCCGTTCGGCCTGTTCCCAAGAACGGGACCGATCCCGGTTGGCTCGCTCTTCCTCCTGAGTCGTCTGACGAAGAGCCCGACGAGTCTCGGCAGAGGTGCTCTCCAGGAGACGCTTCTTCTTCTTCTCCAGCTCAGCAGCCTCACGGAAGCGCTTCCCCGCTTCCGTGCCGTACTCCTTGGTGATCTCCTGCTCAATGCGCTTGAGTACCTTCTTGGAGTCGAGAGAGGCCTTCTGGATCTCCTTCTGTGCCTTCTCAGCAGCAGCCTTGGCCTTCTTGGGGATTGTGGCAACCTGACTGACTACACCATCAGTGAAGGACTCGCCGGCCTTCTTGCCGGAGGCTCCCATCTGCTTTTCAAGCTGAGCCCGGGTCTCCTGAAGCTGCTTCTGGTTGATCTTGGGGAAGACATCAATGTAACCGCTTCCGACCTTGATTGGACCCCGGCCGCTGCCAGTCGTAGCCATACGGCCTCCTTAGGAACTCATGCGGTTGAAGAAAGCAGCCACCTCCTGACCGCTTGCAAAGGATTCAGTCTTGGGCTTCTCAGGAACGACCTCGGGTTGTCCAGGTCGGGTAATCGGCTGAGGCGCTTCAATAGGCTCAGCATCAGCAGACGAGTTGGCTTGGATGAAGAGGTAGTTGGACACCTCAAGTGCGTCACTCATCCGAGCCGCTATATACATCTCAGGAGACCACCCAGCAGCCTCATCCATAGCCATGAGCAGTACCGATCGACCCGGCTTCCTCATCAGGGATTTGATGTAGGAACCGAGCTTTCGGAAAGACAACCGTCCGCGGAACAGGTCGTTCAAATCCTCCTGGAAGAACTCCATGAGGTCTGCTTCGAGTTCATCGGAGAACTCCTGCAACACACGGACGGTTAGAATCAGTTTCCCTCGTCTTCAGCTCCACCCTGACCCGACGCCTTCAGAACGAGGTCGGAGAACTCACCAAACTGACGGATGGTCGGACGGGTCTTGCGGAACTCAACCCACTGATCCGGGCCAACGATCTCCTGAATGATCTCGAACTCCGACTCAGCAAAAGCAACTTCCATGGGGATGTCCAGCGGGTCAGCCGGCACCGTGTAGGTGAATCCCTTGTAGTCGAAAGTTGCAGTCTTCGGAGCCTCAGCGTTCTTCTCATCGTGCGTCGCCTCTGCCTGCTTGGCAGCCAGGGCGGAAGTCTTGGCAGAACTCGTCTTACGGGCAGCAGTCATGGTGAATCTCCTGAGTGGTCAAGCAATGAGTGAGTGAGAGAGAGTTGCCGGGGTTTTAGACCTCCCGGCAGGGTCACATGATCAAGCGCCCATGTTCTCGTTGGTCAGGACGTAACCGAGGCTGCCGTCCAGGTCCATGGCGTCAATCGTGAGCTGGAAAGACTCGGACTGAGTCCGCTGAAGGGTAATGGCGCCCCTCTCAGAAACCATGGAACGGGCAATGACGGTCCTCCAAAGGTGTGTCTTGTACTTCCAGTCAACGACGAGGCTGAACTCCACCAGCTCCGGAAGGGAGCTGAGGTTCAGTCGGTACTCACCCGTAGGAGTCGGAGTACCATCAACGTCCTCAACGATCTCGGTCCAGGTCGTTCCGAAGAAAGTCTCAGTAACGAGCTTCGAGGCCTCCAGGAGGGTGGCCTGGATCTGGAAGGCCGCGGAATCCACGTTGTAGAGAACGGGAGCCGCGGACTGCCACGCGTTGAGAGGCGTGGTCTGAATGGTCGGCGTCAGAGTGACACCTTCCTCAGACACATAGCCAAGCGCCTGGTATCCAGCCGGCGCAGTTTCACCATCTCCGACCTCAGTCGGCAGGACCAGAGAGCCCCCAGCGGGGGCGATGTAGAGCATTCCACTCGGGGCAAAGCGGATCTTCTCCGCGTTTCCAGTAGCCATGTAGCCTCCAGGGCAACAAAAAAGGCCCCCTTCGAGGGGGCCCCAGGTGTGTTAGTCGGTTCAGTTTTCTACGCAGTAGAGGGAGACCACTCCGCAGTAGACGTGCTCCCGTGAGGAGGCGTCAGGCTCATAGTCGGGGTACTCCTCATCGTGGGAGTCCAGGAAATACAGGTCTCCCACTGACACATCCCTGAGCCCCGTCAAAAGGTGCTTACGGACAAGAAGGGCGAGGTTTACAGCCTCCCCCCTGTCCAAGCTGTAGACCTCGTAAGCAACGTAGATCCGGTCTCCCACATCCCTGAGGAACCGATAGCCGTCGTCTACGTAGACATAGATTGTGGTGTCTCCGACTTCCCGGGAGGTCATGTCTGCCGTGACGCTCCCCGTAGGGATGTCAGGCAGGCCTCTGAGGTAAGGCACCACAGACGCCATAGGGTCAAGACTCATTCGTCCACCCTCGCCTTCAGTAGAGCCTCACGCAGGAACCTCTTGCCGGGATGCCGGCGACCCTTCTTGTCAGTCCATCCACGGTCCTGAAGAAGCGTGTGCCGAACTCGATCATTGAGTTCGATGGTGACGTTGCCCCAATAACCTCTGGCATCCTTCTCCACGAAGGCAGAGATGTTCTTCTTGATCTGGTTCCAGTTGGTCTTGGTGGTCCTCGAACGAGGAGCCTCCCTGATAGCCCCGTCCCGGATATCACCAGTCACTTCAGCTACCAGGGCGCCGGCTTCGAGGGTGCCAAGCATCTTGGCTTCCCAACCGCGATGCATCGTCAGCTTGAACTCGCCTTCTCTCATCCGTTCTTCGCCCTCCAAATGATCAGGTGGGTGTTACGGGTAGATCCATAGGGCCAGAGATCCGGAGGACCATCCACCTCATACCAAATTCCTCGCCACTTGACGCGGTGCTGATCATCAATCAGCTCGGTATAAGGCAGGTAGACATGTAGTCGCTCCTGAGCAAGGTCCCTCTCGGGGGACCTCATCTCGAAGTTCCTGTCAGGCTGGACAGAAGCACGGGAGGTCAGGACCAACACAGGGTCGGTCCAATCCCGCTTGGTATAGATCCCGTCCTTGTTCTCAGCCGCGGAGTAGACCTCTACGACCTCATCCCACTGACTCATCAGCAGTCACCCCGCTTGAGGGTGATGGTCCCGGCTGAAGGCCGGTATCTCCGAAGAGCCTGCATGGCAGCAGCAGAAAGCGACTGAGGAGAAGACGCCGTGGCGTACTCCACTTCCCGCTCTCCAGTCCGCTCCATGGCAAGCCCGGGAGTCTGAGCCATCCATCGGATGACCTCAGCCGCGGTGGTCACCTTCAGGATGGCCGGCGGAGTGGTATACCCCCACGATCCAGTCACAGTGACATAACCTGAGGAAGGCCAACAGGACTCCAGGACAAGGCAATTCCCGTTCAGCCTCCAGTCCACAACCGCGGTCCCGTCGCTCAAGGCGACGGAGTCAACGGTGAGGAACGAGGTGTAACGCCTAGGGATTTCGATGAACCAACCCCCTCTAGCCGGGAGCTGGAAGGACTGGTTCTCATGGCGTTGGAAATCAAGTCCGCAGTAGTCCTCAATGAGAACAGTGCAGTCATCAATGAAGGCCTGGACTCGGGCCTGCTCTTCAGGGGTCAGTGGCCACCCGAGACGGGTGGCCACCTCCTCAACAGTGACAAAAGCCACTAGTCATCCCTCCCTTCAAAGGGAAGGGACTGCTTACGGCGCAGGAGCAACCTCGGTGATGCTCACCTTGAGGCCACGAACGAACTTCTCACCAATCACAGTGCCCCGGACGTTATAGTCAGGGTCCTCCTTGATGGTGGTGAACCCGTACATGACGTCCAGGCCGATAGTGTCGGCCTTGAGGTCGTAGTCGTAGTCCACGAGCATCCGAGTCGCAATCCCATTGATGTTCTGGACCGAGCCAGTAACAGCACCCATCGGGATAGCAGGGCAGACAGAGGCCAGGAGGAATGCACTCTTGTGGAAGAAGTACATCTCCAGGTCAAAGCTGTTGTGAACCACAACATCGAATCCGTAGAAGGAACCGATGGTGGCCCGACGAAGGGCGTTAGTGTCACCGGAGTAGTCCACCGCAACGAATTCCGGGTCCTTCAGAAGGATTGCCTCAACCTCAGGGCCGGCGATAACATATCGCTCCGAGTGAGGAACGTTGGCCTTGTTGAGAGCCATACGAGCATCAACAAAGGCCACACGGAGGGCAAGAGCCCGTTCCATAAGGTTTTCACGAGAGCCGTCGTACGTCGGGATGGAGACAGCAACGTCACCACCAATGGCCGTTGCCTGGCCAGCAGTCAGGCCAGCTCGGGTGATGTTGGCCTTGATCCAGGCCGCAATGGTGTCATCGAAGTACTCGGCAACACCGCGGGTAAGCGGAGCAAGCACCTGAGAACCGAACTGCTTCAGGTCAAAAGCAACCTGCTCCATACTCAGAGCAGAAGCATTCTGAGCCAGCGTGGTGAGCTGAACCGGGAATCGAGTCTCGTTCACAAAGCCGTTCGGAGGCCGACGAGAAACAGTCGGCAGCGGTCGGTCAGAGGCCGCAGCAAAGACGTTCTTGTCACCCGTGATCGGGTTCTTGATGATGTTGGTAACGCCAGTTTCCTGAACCTTGATAGACCGGCTCGGACGGTTGACATTGATGACATCGCCCAGACCACCAGTGAAGTTCAGCTCCGAGTAGCGAGCCGGAATAGAACCAAGGGTGAGCTGTCGGTCAAGCAGACCCAAAGCAGCAATGGTGACCTGCTTCGGGTCAAGATTAAAGTGATGCTCAGGCATAGATCCTCCAAGAGGGCATGAAAAAAGCCCTCCGGAGGGGAGGGCTTACAGAGTTCGGGTGGGGTTGTTTAGAAGATGGACCCACCAGTGATGAAGTCCGCAAGCTCCTTGGGGTCCATTGAAGTCATCTCCGGAGCCCCTCCGGTCTGCTTGCCGGCTCCCTGGAGATTCGGGAACTCCGCCTTGGCCTTAGGCAGGGATTCCACGAAGGACTTCACAGCGTCCTTGTCCGGACGTCCGTCCTCTCCCAGGAACTTGGAAACGTTCAGGAACTCAGCCGAAGGCAGAGTGACACCAGCAGTAGCGGCCTGAAGTGCCATTTCGGCAGTAACCAGGTCAGTACCAACCTCACTGAGTGCGGAATTCCGGCCCTCAGTACGTGCCTGCTCAAGCGCCTTCTCTGCTTCGGTCATCTGGGACGCCTTCAGGTCGTCCCGCTCCTTAGAAGCGGTCTTGAAGTTGTCCTCGTTCTTCTTGCTCAGAGCCTTCCACTTGTCCCGCTCCGCGGTCAGCTCAGCAACCAGTTCCTCCGGAGTCTTCTGAGGCTCCGTAACAACCGGCTCAGTAGCCGGGGGAGTCGTCGGTTCAGTGGTGGGCTCAACAGGTGTGCTCATGCGCTCATCCCATTTCGGTTAGACCGACCTCCCATTTCGGTTGGCCGGCATGCGCTACTTCTTCTCGTTCAGCTTCCGGGAGACGTTCCCGGAGTTGCCCTGAGGAGGCTTGTTAGCCATTGCGGCTGCCTTGCCTTCTCCAGGGGCACCAGGCTCAGGCGCCTGGGGTCCAAGCTCCGCTACTTCCTTCGCTGCCTTGGCATCGTCCTTCCGCATTTCGCGGAACATCTCGATTTCGGTAGACGAGAAGCCGGCTCGCATCCACAGAATCTCTTCCGGGACGTTGAGCTGCTTCAGCTTGAGCAGAGCGTCAATGTGCTGGGCTTCAGTCCTGTATTCGGGATCAGCCCACACAGTCTCAAGAGCGACCTCATCGGCCCTCTTGTCATTCTTGATCTGGAAGCAGAGTCGAATGACCTGCTCCCAGGCTTCCCCGAAGTACAGCATCCGTTCCTTGACCTTGGAGACAAGGCCGGCCTCGGCGCTGATAATCGCCTCACCGGAAGGAGCTGTGCCCTGGTTGACCAGGAAGTAATGACTCGGGGTCCTGGACACAGAGCTGAGGTGCTGGACCAGGAGGTTGACGAAGTTCACGTAGTTCTTAAGGTCAGCAGATTCGAACTGGCCGAACTTGGTATCAGGAGCCTCCGCCTGGAGGAGCTTGTCCACCCCGACCTTGTAAGGCTCAATGGGGTTGTCGTTCTCATCCGTCTGGATCTCCAGGCCAGTCACCCAGCGCTGAGGCCAGGCTGCAAACTCCGAAGCCAGGAGAGCATCAGATGTGATCTTGTTAATGGCATCCTGAATGGGGATGACATTGGCAAGGTCTGAGTAAGGGTCCCCATTGATGCGAGCCCTGTTGTGGAACGGGACGACAGGAACCCTTCCAAGAGGGTTCGGCTTCCTAGTCCCTTGCTCCCATTGGGAGTTACCAAGGGGCACCTCATAGACGTAAGTCTCAGTCCACAACGTGACCCAAGTACGTCCCCAAGAGTCCATAAAGAACCGGGCTGCTGCCTCCAGCTCGGTCAGCGAGCCGGGCTTGTACTGGACAGCCATCTCTTCCGCAGAGACAGGAGTTGCGATGGGCTCCCCATCCTTGTCCCCCCAGACCACAACGTAAGCACGTCCCTGCACCATGGCGTCCAGGTGCACGGCGTTGGCTAGTGAATCCAGGCTGTTTCTCTGCCAGAACTCCCGGGCCTCCTTGTTCATCCCGCCCTCAGACGGAATACGGAAGCCTTCAACCTTCATTCGCTCCGTTGAGGAGTCGATGATGAGACCACAGAAGTTGTCTCGCCAGTCGTTGAACAGATCCCGGAAAGCAGTACGGTACCGAGCCTGAGCAAAAGCAAGTTTCTGTTGCTCACCCTCGTAGTAGGAGATGTACTTGAGGATGTCTGCTCTGCCATTGGTTATCTTCCCCTGAAGGAATGCCAACCAGTCCACCTCTGTCTTAGGTGGACCAACCGACGTATAACCGCTGGGAGGAATAATCATGGGGCCTCCAATCACCACCCCACGACACGACCTCGCCGGCGCTTCATGCGCCCATCGGCTATGGCATCAGACCTCGCCTCCAGGGCGAGAATTGCGCATACCGCAAGGTCGATCTTCCTCTTTGATCGGGGGCTATCCTTCTGAATGAGAATTCCGACCTCTCCGCCCACGGTGACTTCACGTGTGACGGCATTGAGGACGTGACGAGTAAGACGCTCGTCTCCGTCATGGCAGAGTTCCTTGGTCATTACTGCGGAGCGGAAACGTTCA
This sequence comes from Streptomyces sp. WG5, assembly GCF_049974565.1. NCBI lineage: Bacteria > Bacillati > Actinomycetota > Actinomycetes > Kitasatosporales > Streptomycetaceae > Streptomyces > Streptomyces sp. WG5. The sequence goes on from NZ_JBNGGC010000012.1 coordinate 183,738, forward strand.
ACAGCCTGAACCATCCGGGTAGGACGGTTCGTCCAGAACTCAAAGACATAGTCCGTGTCTCTGGTAGCAAACTGAATTGCCCACCTACCAAGGGCCTCCTGGAAGTACGGAGGATCTCCATACATCCATTCCACTTGGTAGGTCTTGAACGCCTTGTACACCGCGGCCTCAACCGCGAGGGTGTCTACTTCCCAATCGTCTCTGGCGTCCTTGGGCTTCTCCCAGACGTCCAGGACGAACAGCTTCCCGTCCCGGAGCCGGCAACCGATGAGACCTGTGCTGTCTCCTCGGATCGACCCATCAAAGCCAATTGCTATCTGATCCCCAGGCTTAATGGGATCGTCCTCATTGAGAACTGCTTCCCACTCGTCCTTGGACATCCATCCGTCTGAAGACTCAGCGATCTGGTTGAAGTAGAACCGACAATAGGTACTGTCAGGAGTCGTCCGGTCATAGAGGATGGTCTTGGTAAGACCATCAATGTCAGCCCAGTCAGCATCGCCATAGGCCTCTATGAGGGCCTGTCTGACCTTCTCCTCATCCCGGATGTCCTCAATAGCAATTGAGGCTTCCAGGCAGTCATACAGCCAGAAACCCTTGGTGACCATCTCGGACTCATGAATGATCTGAGCTACGGAGTCTTCGTTGGGGTTATAGGCGTTGGTGGTGGTCACCCACCTGGAGCCGGCCTTCGTTGTCTTCTCAACGTTGCGCTTGAGGGTTTGGTAGAAGTCCGGGCCTCCGTTGGAACCAACGAAGTGATGAACCTCGTCAAGCACAACGAATGTAGGTCGGTTACCCTCATTGGTACGGCCCGCGGTTGCCTTGGGCTTGATAGAACCTGGCTTGCCACTCTTGAACTGGATCATCGACTTGGAAATTTCCAAGCCGTATTCCTTCTCGGCAGGAGACTCAGACAACTGACCACGGATCATGTCAAGGGTCTGGTCCGTCTGATCAAGAGCCGTGGCGCCAATCTGCACAATAGGAAGAGGGACAGGTTTGCCGACAGGCATCCCAAAGGCGTCAAAGTGGCTGAACCTGCAAGGTCCAATGAACTCAACAATGGCGAGGGCTGCAAGAAGTGGGGTCTTACCCCATCCTTTAGCACGCCTCAATGTGCCGGCTGAGTACTTCCAGGTCCCATCAGGGTTGATAGCGTAGAACCAAAGGACGAACCTAAGTTGCTCATCGGTGAACTGCCAAGGTTCACCGGCTCGTTCACCATCAGGTGTCACTACATACTTCTGACACCAACGAATGATCTGATAGCCAAGGGTTTCCTTGGGGGAGGGGACTCCCAACGGAAGATTTCCAGTCTGGGGCATCCCCTATCACCCCCTACACAGCTCTAAGCCTCTTGTACAAGTCGTCATCCATGTCAGGTGCCTCCAGGCCCTTAGAGGGGCCTTCAGAGCCTTCCTCAGGGTCCTTCTCGAACTTCATCCGGAGTCGAGCACGGTCCTCGTTGGTTGCCCCCCACTTGGCAACCCTCTGTCGGATCTCGCCAGCCAGTTTCGAGTCACCTAGATAGAACTCGTCCACCAACTTGGTAGTCGCCTCCAGCTCCAACCAATCCGTTTCCATCCAAGTAGCAGACTGAGGAGACTTGGACCACGTCTTCCAGAAGTTCTTGGCGGCATTGGTAGTCACAGGAAGGTAAGGGGGGAGAGGTCGCCCTTTCTGAGGCTCCTTTGGGATCTCAGTTGCGTACTCGTGCTTGTTACGCCTGATCGAATTTTCCTTGGGTGCTGGTCCCCGACTACCCATCCTCAACCACCTCCTTACAGGGCCACCATTCCCCGCACAGACCACAGTTTGGGTGCGCGTAGGGAACCCCTTCAGTGTCTTCGTCAAACGGAATGTGGGGGAGTCCTTCTGAGTCAATGAACACACTCATTAGGAACCTCCTCCGCAGTGGTAGTGAAGTGGTGGGGAATCCCGTAACCACGGGAAGCCAAGGCCATGTCCTCCATGACCTCGTTCAACTTCTTTTGAAGAACCTTGAGTTCAACCAGTTCATCAAGGGATGTCATGTGAGTCTCATCGATCTGTCCGTCAGGAAGCACCTCGTAACGGTGCTCAGAATGACTGCACATGAGAACCGTCCTTATCCCAGCCTCGAAGACGAAAGTCAGTTGGGCGGAACCAGCACTTTATGTAGTCGCACACTTCACAATCCTTGTGCGTCTCATAGAAGTCCCGGGTCTTGACAGCATTTCGAAAGGCGATGTCGTAGTGCTCCATCAAGTCATCGTGGTATCGGTCGTCATCAACACCGACCCGGTACCTCGTACCTTCAGTGCATCGACCAGTGGCACACATCAGGACTTCACTCCCGGGATCTGAATACCCTCAGGAAGCCCATACAGGTCTCCAAGGTCGTCAAGCTCCTCCTGGACTTCCTTACGCCATGCATGCCGCGGGTTAGGCTTGTTGACCTTCCTAACGAAGTCTTCGGGGAAGAAGTCAAGGAGGTCGTCATCAAACTCAGACATCAGCACTTTCCAGGTTCTTGAGAAGGTTGTAGAGGTCTCCCGGCGTATAGTCGCCGGGGAACTTGCCGGCGCCGAACAGATCGACGCCGGCCCGGCTGTACGCCTCCACCACAAGCTGAGAGCAGATCAATCGGTCCGAAGACTCGATGATGTCTCGAAACAACTTTGACCGAAAACCAAAGCGTTCCAGGGCGATCGAGACGTAGTCCAGGAAGGAGTACGGGGTACCAACGAGGGACTTGGCCTCTCGGCAGATGACCTCTCGTTCTCCGTCCCCGAGAGGGACGAGGCCTGTTGACCACTTCACAACAGGAGAGGCGTCCTCAAGACGGATCAGCTCTGCACCGGAAGGCATGGCCTGAACGACCATGCCATCTCCGACGTAGACCAGGGCGTGTTGGACAGGAGCGAAGTCACCAACGAACCACTGCCCGAAGTTGACGAAGGCGCCGGCCAGACCACCGATCTTGGCCAAGCCGAAGTCCCCGCACCGCGGCTGTACTTCAGTCATCAGGACTCCTAGTCAGGCTCTGGACACTGCCCCATAGGGCAGTTGTGTCGATGGCACCAGTTCGGACTACGCATCTCTTCTTCAGTCGCCAAGACGACTTCTCCTCTGTGTAGGCATGAAAAAGGCCCCACCTTGTTGGGTGGGGCTAACTGCTGCTCCTCCACCAGGATTCGAACCTGGAACTGCACCATCTCATCCGGGCTGCTATACCGTTTAGCTATGGAGGACTAACCAAACTTCTTGGTCTTGCTGGCATGACAACTGGCACACAAACACCAGAGATTTTCCATCTCCCACGAACCACCCTTGGACACAGGGATGATGTGGTCAACCTCCAGGTCGGATCTCTTTCCGCACATCTGGCAGGCGAACCCATCCCGAGCTAGCACCTGAGCCCTGATGGAGGGCCAGTTGCTTGGGCGGTTCTGGTTCCTGGCTGAAGTGTTCTGCCAGGGCTTCCTAAGCTGATGCTTTCGGCATCGGCCATCTCGGTAGGTGGTAGAGATGCAACCCTTGTCCAAGCAGATCATTTTCGCCCTTGGAATGGTCATCACCACCAACTACCGAAGTTTGGGCCGGCTGGTGGAGGTTGGACCTCGGGCAACCGGTCAAGTCTTTGGCCCCGGCTGGATTCTGGTCTAGCAGCCGGGGCCCTTCACCTTCTTGGATCTCGAAACAACTTACCTGGAACCAATAAGCCAAGGCTTCTAAGAGCCTTGGCCATCTAATCAACAGGGAGATCAACAAGAAGGAAACTAGAGTGAGTCTCTTCAAGGAGACTCACTTACTACTAAGTACTTACTTATCGGGGCTCCTTAAGAGCCCCTCTTAACTACTCTCTTAGTATCAGTCTAGCATGTCTCATGTCTCGAAGCAACCAGGCTCTTCAAGGAGCCTGGTCTCTTCCAAGAACATCTTTTCTATCTTCTAATATAGACGTAGGTGTCACTGGACTCTGGTTTGTGACAGCCGTGGGAGAAGTGAGACCTAGATCACATTGATAGATGTCTTGTACAGTTCATCTCCGTTGGCCAAAGGTTAACGGCTGGGCACACCGTGCCCACGGACGTACCTGGGTGCTCCGGTGCCGGCCTGACTAGCCGTCACTGGGCTCTTGGACCAGGAGAGTGCTTTGAGCCCCTGAGGGGGCAGTGTGGCTTGAAGCTGCTACTGACCGGGAATGCAAGACTCCGCTAAGGAGTGTGATGCAGCTCACAGGTTGTTTCGAGAGACATGCCGGGTGGATCGTGGCTAAGGTTGAAGTAACCACCAGGGCAACGGAGCCTTGGACGGAGGGCCACTGCATGATTCCCCGCCGATTAAGGACATGACATGCCCATTGACTCGGGCCTTACCGATGCCCTGTTGGTGAAGTATTTCTATCTGGGGCTGACGGACAAGGAGATTGCTAAGAAGCACGGCATCACTCCACAAGCCGTGGTGAAGCGAAGGAAGAAGCAAGGGCTGTTTCGAAAGCCGGTGTCCATGCAGGTAAACGAATACCTGTCTCAGCGCTGGGACATCTGGGCTCCGAAGGAGGGGACAGGTCACCATAACCTTCACTCAGCCAAGGCCCTCAAGGTCTGGCTCAGGTGTCGTCTCGGGGACGATACGTTGAGTGATGATCAGCTTCACATGGCAAAGATGTGGGAACAGGGGCTTCGAGAAAGGGACGAAGTCCTCTGCTATGACCCCTCTACCAAGAAGGGGTGGTACTACCGGACCAGGGTGCCAGCAGATGGGAGGCTGGTGATCGATTGGCCCCGGAGTATCCCGTTCCCGGACGAGAAGTTCAAGAAGGCCTTGGAGCTTCCTCCGAAGCCGGCCTGAGAGTCAGGATGACTCTCGGCACACAGACAGACCCCCTGTGACCAGGGGGTCTTTTGCTTTTGGTTAGGTAACCCTAACGGTTGTGCTGGTTACCGTGTGTTTCAGATCACGTTGTTTCGAGATGTTGCGGAGTCAACAAGATGTGTATGTTTCATGTGGGGGACGAACCGATCAAAGGTTCGTCTGGCACAACTGGGGGTCCCATGCTCCAACTGATCACGTCTCAGGAAGCCGCGGCTGACAGAGGAGACGTACTGGGGATGATCTACGGGGGCAAGGTCGAGACCACTCGAACGTGGGTCGAGACTGGTGCTCTCCTGGTAAGCGAGGTTGTAGGCAAGCCGTTTGGCCGGTACTACATGCTGGTCATCACGAACGATGTGGACGAGGACGACGTAACCGAACTCGCCCGACTGGCAGGAGAGTTGGGGAAGAACCTCCCTGACTGTGTCGTGGAACGAGAGAGGGTCGACAGACCCCACCCCTTCTTCCCCGGAAGCAAGTTCTTTGATCTTGTGATGGTGTACGGAGGATGAGAAGCTACCCACTGAGGGCCATGTCATTCAGGGACATGGCCCTCACTCATGTCTAGGCCAGGAGGTCAGATGAGCAGTATTGAGAACCAGCCGCGGAGCGTCAGTCAGGTTGACCAGTACGAGAAGTGCGGCTGGCAGTTCTACCTTCAGCGTGTCGAGCGCGTGACTCCGCGGCCGGCGGCCTGGTCCTTCCAGGGCACCGCGTTCCACTCGGCCGCGGAGAAGTTCGAGAAGGAGTTCCGGGTGCCCTCAGAGGAGGAGATGGTTCAGCTCTTCTCTGACCAGTACTCAGCCATGGTCAACGGCGCCATGTACAAGGAGCCTGACCTCAGTCGATGGATGACTGCCAACAAGAAGCCGGCTGGGTTGGACATCGAAGAGCGGTACCGCCTTGGTCAGTCTCAGGTGCGGGACTACGTCAGGTGGTCCAAGGAGAACCAGCCAGAAATTTGGGTAGAGGGTGCAGACCTCTGGGATGGTCACGATATCTCGGACGCCCCCACGCATGATTTGAAGCAGGGCCTTGAGCTGTACTTCAAGGTGGAGTTGGGAGGCGTCGTCGTTCGTGGGTACATCGACCAGCTCCTCCAGGAGGACGACGGATCAGTCAGGGTCCGGGACCTCAAGACGGGATCGACCAAGTCTCACTTCCAGTTGGAGACGTACAAGATCGCAGTAGAGAAGACCTACGGGGAGGAGGTCAACAAGGGGGACTGGTACTTCGGCAAGACTGGAGGACTCAGCCGGCCCGTGGACCTGTCCGCGGTAACGGAGGAGCAGGTTGCAGCTCGGTACGTCGAGATGGACCAGGGGGTGAAGGCCGGCAGGTTCGAGGCCAAGCCGGGCTTCCACTGCAACTTCTGTGACGTCTCGCACGCTTGCTCATCTTTTCGTGCTCGCTAGGTTGTTTCGAGACATGGACTGTGTCATACTGGAGATAGAAGGAAGAGGGGCTCACTGGTCGAGCCCCTTGATTTGGGCCCCAAAGTTGTTTCGAGATGTGAGGAGCTAGGGTGGACACGAGCGGGTTTTTCATGCGTCTCACGGATGAGGAGGCGGACACTATGGCTCTGGCTCTGGCCATTGTGGTGATGGGTCTGGAGGATGGCCGGCTGGAAGAGCCGGATAACGAGGAACTCGTCTTCCAGGCAATGGCTCTGATCACTTCTTACCTGGTTCATCAGCTTGAGGTGGACCCGTCCCAGGCGTCTTCTCTGGCTGCTGATCTTCTGGTGCACTTCTTCGAGAAGGGGGCTCTGAAGTGAAGCGGGTCAGCGTGAGTTATCACGAGACAGAGACGTACTACGTAGCTGCGTCCTCTGTTGAGGACGCACGACAACGACATGATCACCGGCTTTACGGATCTGTCCTCAAGGACACGCCGGCTGAGGCTTGGGATGCTCTGGGCTACTTCGAACGTGAGGAGTCTGGTGATGAGTACGAGGTCTTCAAGTTCGTGACTACTACTCAGGTGACCAAGGTCGATCCTCCCTACACAAGGAGTCCGAAGTGAGTGCGCGAGACGATATGGATGCCTTTCTGGCCTGCCATGGCCTGAGTGTTATTGATCGTCAGAAGGCTCAGTGGTTCATGGCTGACTTCGCTCATGAGCTTGCGGAGCAGATCCGAAACTCTGAAGGCCCCATCAACGGAGGAGTCCTTGGAGGGCTTTGGATGGACTCCCGTGATCAGGATCATGCAGCAGACCTGATTGATCCGGAGGTTGCCTCGTGAACTCCTGGAACCATGCTCAGTCCGCGGCTCGCAAGTGGGGTGGCGTACCAGAGGACTACATCGAGATTGAGGAGTTCATCGACTCCTCGAAGGTCAGCATCGGTGACGTAAGGCATCGTGCTCTGTACCACCACACTGAGGGCGTCTGGCTCTGTCAGCGCATCTTTGGTCGAACCATCACGGTGGCCAAGAAGAATGGTCATGGAACTGTAGAGGTGCCCGTAAGGCTCATCGCAGAACGTCACATCCAGGAAGACCTTGGCTGGCTTCCCTCGCCGGCTGACTACCTCAAGAACACTCCCGTTGAGAAGTGGATGTCTGGTTCTCAGCGCAAGGAAGTCCCTCTCTCCACTCTACTTCTTGACCAGCCTACCTACCCTAGGGGACCGGAATATGACTACTGACAGGAACTTCCTTGGTATGCCTGTCTCGGGTGACATCACTCAGGGATCTTCCCGAGTTGACCAGAAGCCGATTGAGGAGCTTGCTCCTCTGTTCCAGGCCCTCCTTGATGATCCGACCATCACCCGCTTTGGGTGGACTCAGTACACCCCCTACTTCAATGATGGAGACACCTGTGAGTTCGGTGTCCATGGGCTGTGGGTGCGTACCACGGCTGAGCCTGATGGCTCTGTTGACGAGTACGGGGATGAGTACGAGGACGGCTACAGCCTGAACGTGGCCTATCACCCGAGCCTAGGTAAGGTGATAGGCCATTGGGAGGGCGATTGGCCTAACCGCACGTACGTCAAGGATGGTTACGAGGGCCCGGATGAGGACCGCTACAACCGATGCCATGCTCTTGACGGGGCTCTCCAGTCTGGTGCCTTCGATGCCGTGCTCCTCAAGACCTTCGAGGATCATTCCATGGTGACTGTTCGTTCAGGCGGCATTGAAGTGGAGTCTTACTCTCACGACTAGGCGTCAGCATCGCTGATGCCGACATTTTTTAGCCCCAAGGTTGTTTCGAGACATCAAGTCGTGTAGGGTCTTCCTTAGAAGGCACGGAGGCAACGGCAAGACGGTAAGGTTCTCCCTCAGAAGCGTTTGAGGGAGGGGACCTCATGTCCAGGAAGTCTGTCTACGCCGTGGCCGGCGTTGTCTCTCTGGCAGTCACTCTGGTGGCTTGCTCTTCCGATGAGCCGGCGGAGCCGAAGACAACTGCTAGTCCTACTCAGGCTGTCAGCCCCTCGGCTGACAAGGTCTCTCGGGAAGAGGGAGCCACTCAGTACATGAAGTTGGTGGCTCCCTTCAACGAGGCGTTGGAGAAGTGTTCCAAGGTGTTGAATCCTCTTCTGGACTCAGGGGAGTCGAGTCCGTCTGACTTCCCCAGTCTCCGAGAGGCCTGCAAGGGGATGCCTGAGGCGAACCGATCGTTCGCCGATGGCCTGTCAAAGGCCAAGTGGCCTGAGGAAGCTCAGGAGTCTGTAAAGCTCCTGGTGGACGAAGTCCAGGCCGATCAGTTGGCTTGGCAGGGAGTCTCCGAGGCTCGTAGCCACGAGGACGTGTTCGACCCGAAGTATCCGTTGACTGAAGACGGGGTAGCGGCCGGCCTGGTGAGGGCTCATCTCGGGCTTCCGCCTGTTGAGGAGATTGAGGAGTAGACATGGACGAGCGAGAAGAGTTCATCTCCAAGATGAAGGCTGCTTATGCAGCCATGGCAGAGAACGAGCAGGCTCATCAGAGGTATGTCAAGGCTGAGGACGAAGCCAACTCGCTGTTCTGTCTCTTCTCTAACAAGTTCGGTTTTCGGCCTGCACTGAAGGCCAAGCAGGATGCTTTGGCTGATTCTCTGAGGGACGTTGAGGAATAAACGTGATGTGGACTGATCGAGAGCTTGAAGTCATGCACGCCGCTTTGGGAGTGCTGGGCGATCAGATGTCCGTCAACCCGGATGAGTGGGAGCCTGGTTTTGAGCAGGCTCATACCAGTCTGTCTCTGCGTGTTTCCGAGGAACTGGCCCGTAGGGAGTCGAAGTGAACACCAGGACTGAAGCACGCTCCAAGATGGAGAGTCTTTTTCAGGAAATGCAGGAGACTGAAGAGGCTTTCCTGAGGTACATCAAGGCTCGGGACGAGGCCAACACAGAGTTCTGTCTCTTCTCCAACAGGTTTGGGTTCCGTGAAGCCGTCAGGCTTCGGGGTGAGGCTCTGCGAAAGATTGGATGGAGGATCTCCAAGTGAGTGCACGGGAAGAGCTTTACCGGCGGGTGGTCTCCTCGTTTGTAAACGAGGAGAAGGCCAACAAACTGATCGATGATCTTCTTCATGAAGCTGCTGAGAAGCTTCGTCGTAATGGTTGTGGTTGCCGTTGTGAGCGGACCAATGCTGACCTGATCGACCCGTACAGCTCGTAGAAACACCCCTGAACGCTGAGGGCCCCGAGACAACACCTCGGGGCCTTTTTGCATGCCCGAAGGAAGGAGATCCATGTATAGCTTGGTCCAGTCAGCAAGGATCAAGGGCTCTGCTGGAGAGCCAATCCCCAATCCGTCCAAGGCACTTCAGAAGCTCGATGTCGAGTTCCGACGAGGGGAGCTGTCCCTTGTGGCAGCCGGCCCGGGTACGGGCAAGTCCCTCTGGGCTTTGAACTTGGCCCTCTATGGCTCTCTGCCTGCTATGTACTGGTCCGCGGACTCGAACGCTGCTACACAGCTCAGTCGTTCCACGGCCATCCTAACGGGTGAGAACGTCAAGGAGATCAAGAAGGCTCTGCTGGAGGACAAGTTCTCGTCCTACGAACGTGTCCTTGGTGACAAGTGGTGGATCAGGTTCTCCTACGAAGCCATGCCTACGCCGGCTGACATGGAAGCCGACCTTGAAATCTACTACGAGGTCTTCGGCTGTCATCCTCATTTGGCTGTCGTGGACAACATCACCAACGTAGACACAGGTGGAGCCGGCGATGCCGAGTCCTTCACATTTGGCCTGGAGGGCATGTGTGAGTACCTGAATGACATGGCTCGGGAGACTGAGGCTCACGTTCAGGCTCTTCACCATGTAACAGGGGAGTACTCGGATGGCCTCAAGCCCATTCCGCTGTCCGGGGTCAAAGGCAAGATCGGTCGTGTGCCGTCTCTCATCCTCACCATCCACAAGGAGCCGGATGAGCCGGGCATGAATCGTATTCTGAACATCAGTGATGTGAAGAACCGTGAAGGCTTCGCGGATGCCTCCGGGAACACCTTCGTCAAGATGGAGCTGGACAGTCAGACGCTTCGTCTGAAGGACATTGACCAGACCGTGAACTTCTAGGAGGAGCAGACATGTTTGAGGTCGGAGACAAGGTCACTTATGAGTTCCAGCCGGGAAGGACTGGTATCGGGTCTGTGGTGTACGGGCCCTTCCGGCTGGCAGGTGCAGGTACACAGATGTGTGTAGTGGAGTGGCTTGCTGGGGACTTCAAGGGGGAGGCCCAGACTCTTCCTGTGGAACGACTGAAGCCGGCTCCGCGGTTCGAGATGGGGCAGAAGGTGCGGTTCCAGTACACCCCTGAGGGGGAGTCATACGAGCTGGTAGCAGGCCCGTTCCTTGCTGTTGACGAGTCGTTCTATGTCCTCAAGGACAAGGACGGGAACCACGACACCTCGTTTGATAAGTACATGGTTCCGGTTGTGGAGTGATGCAGGTCACACCTTCACATTTGCTCCACAGGTTGTTTCGAGACATGAGGGAGGGCACACTAGAGCCATGAACACGAACAAGCGCACGAAAACCAGCAACGGCTTCGGACTTCAGAAGGACATCACGGAGGACGGAGCAGTCATCCTGCTTCGGATCACGAACCCGCGCCGGCTGAACGTTGAGACCCTCGGCAAGACCCTGATGCACTTCTTCCAGGGTGGATTCAAGACGCTGGTTCTGGACCAGGGGAAGACTGGCAAGGTAAAGCTGAGTCTCCTGGAGTTCCTGGGGCGGCTTCAGTCCACCTTCAATGAGAGCCGACTCTTTTTTTTGGAGTCAAAGTTGTTTCGAGACATACGCCGTGTCGGCTAAGACTCGGAAGTGCAGTCGGTGTCTGAAGAACAGAGCACTCAGGTTTTTCACTCCGCGAGGCAAGCTCTGCGCCGACTGCCGTAAGAAGGGACGCTCTAAGGCGTCCCATGAGGCTCGGGTCCAGGACACATACGGCCTCCAGGCCGGCGAGTATGACCGCCTCTTCGAGGCGCAGGGCGGGAAGTGCGCCATCTGTGGAGGAACAAGGCGTGGTCGGCTTGACGTCGATCACGATCATGCCACCGGGATTGTCCGTGGTTTGTTGTGCGCGGCTGATAACCGCAAGGTTTTGAAGTACGCAAGGAACGACCCGGAGCGCCTGAGACGGGCTGCGGATTATTTGGAGAATCCTCCGGCTCCTCGGCTCATCGGAATTCGAATCCACAAAGACAACCGTAAGGACACGTAATGCTGGAACACTTTGGTGCCAAGTTCGACTACCGCGAGTTCACCGGCAACCGTCACTTCATGAAGCAGCTTGAACGCCGATACAGCTTCCCCGTTCACACGTGGCGAGAGGATGAGCATGGGAACCGAGTCCTCCTTCGGTCGGAGATCCAGAACGTTCCGGGAGCAGAGCCCTTCCCCAACTTCGCAGACATCTAAGCCGTCCATCCTCGAAGCCTTCGAGGAGTACTACCCCGAAGTTGAGATCCCCGACTGGGGAGGGCCCTGGTTCAAGATCCTCTGTCCGATCCATGCAGAGGATCGGCCAAGCGCCACCATCAATCCCGAAGTTGGTTATTGGAAGTGCCATGCATGCGACCTCTCCGAGGACGCCTATGCGGTGGTGATGAGAGAGGAGGGAGTGAGCTTCCTTGAAGCGAAAGCACGGGCAGATGCCTGGATCAGTGGAGGCAGCGGAGCTGTACAACCGTCAGTATCACGGGAGTCCAGCAGACGAGTACCTGACCGCCCGCGGTTTGGGCGAGGGGGCAACAACGTGGCTCCCCGGGTACGTAGGCGATTCGGTGATGGTGGGTCATGAGAGGTACCGGGATCACCTGGTAATTCCCTACCTCCGTCCCGCCGGCATTCAGTTCATAGCCACTGTCAGGTTCAGGTGTATCCGAGACGAGTGTGTCAAGGACACTGATGGGGTCTATCACTTCCTGAAGAACCAGAAGGAGCATCACGAAGGGCACTCCAAGTATCAATCCCTCCCTGCTGACTCACCTCGTCTCTACAACACCATTGCGATGAACCGCAGTGAGGTCCCGTACATCGCCATCACAGAGGGCGAGTTCAGTGCCTGGGCTGTTGAGCTGGACGGGATTCCCGCGGTAGCTATCCAGGGTGTCTCTGCCTGGAAGGACTTCTTTGACAGGGCCTTCAAGGGCTACGAGAAGGTCTTCTTCTTGGGAGACGGAGACGAGGCCGGTCAGAAGATGAACGAGAAGCTAGCCGAACGACTCCCCAACGGAGTCCCCATTGAACTCCCCAACGGGGAGGACCCTGACTCTCTTCGTCGCGAACAAGGCGACGGTTCTATCCGACGACTGCTTGGTTTGGAGAACTGATGCTTGCAATCGGAGACAAGGTCATCACTGTGACCGATGACGAAGCAAATGGTCTTACGGGAGTTATTGACTGGATTTGGGAGGACGGTTACTCCGTTCACCTGGACGTGGAGCCTGGTGGGCATTGGTTCGGCTTTGATGAGGTTCAGATGGAGGAGAGCTGATGTTCAAGGTTGGTGACAAGGTTGAGGTCATCACTCCTGGTGATCCTATGTATGGCTCCACTGGGATAGTGGAGGAGACCTACTACGAGTCCGACTTTCGGCAAGTTGGCATCATCCTCACCGAAGGCTCTTCTCTGGGTAGGGGTGTTGTTCTCTGGTTCGGTAAGGAAGAGCTTCGGAAGGTGATGGGCTGATGTTCCGTCCAGGAGATCGTGTTGTAGTCGTGCAGAATCTGCTCGGTGGGACCAATACCACGATTGGCCAAAGGGGTGAGGTTTTCGACGTTGATGACACCGCTCTCGGTATTGAAGTCCGCACTGAGGATTTCGGTCATCTCCGGTTCATGAAGGAGGAGCTGGAGTTCGAGGAGACCTTCAAGGTTCTGCCGGCTTCGTCGGCTGACCCGGCTCTTTCTGATGACGTCAAAGTTGTTTCGAGACATGATGACGGGGTGAATCACCCCTCGCACTATGCCGATGGCTGGTCCAACGGTGCAGAGGTCATTGACATCACGGAGCACCTGAACTTCAACCGCGGTAACGCGGTCAAGTATCTCGCTCGGGCTGGCAAGAAGGGTGGGCCTGAGAAGGAGCTTGAAGACCTTCAGAAGGCTCTCTGGTACGTCACTCGTGAAGTTCTTCGGCTTGGGGGCACCGTTGGCTAAGCCCAAGCTCCTTGACCTGTTCTGCTGTCAAGGAGGTGCTTCCTGGGGCTACTCGCTGGCCGGATTCGAGGTGGTTGGGGTCGACATAGACCCTCAACCGCGGTACCCCTTCACCTTCTTTCAGGGTGATGCTCTGGAGTTTTTGAAGGCTCACGGAGACGAGTTTGATGCGGTTGCCGGGTCGCCTCCTTGTCAGCTCTACAGCAAGACTTACCGGATTCAGCAAAACGATCACCCCGACCTGATCAGACCTACCCGAGAGGTCATGGAGGCCGTTGGAAAGCCGTTCGTGATCGAGAACGTGATGGACGCCGAACCTGAGCTTCGGAATCCCGAAATGCTCTGCGGTTCCATGTTTGGGCTGGAGACCTACCGTCATCGGCTCTTCGAGACTGGTAATGGTTTCTCCTTCAAGGCCCCTGAGCACCCCAAGCACGTAGCCAAGACAACCAAGATGGGGCGTCCGGTAAAGCCCGGGGAATATATGCACATCGTTGGCAACTTCACTGGCGTGGATAAGGCTCGGGAAATCATGGATATGCCCTGGGCTAACAGGGATGGCCTAAGAGAGGCCATCCCGCCGGCCTACACCGAATACATAGGCCATCAGCTCATGGCCCATCTGAAGGAGAGTGGTTCATGAAGCTACTTACGATAGACATTGAGACCAGCCCGAACATGGCACATGTTTGGGGGCTGTGGAACCAGAACATTCACTTGCCTCAGCTCCTTGAGAGCGGAGAGGTCATCTGCTTCGCAGCCAAGTTCAGGGACGAACCGGGGACCGTTTTCCGTAGCACCTTCCACGACGGAAAGGAGACGATGGTTACCGCGGCTCATGAACTCCTGGACGAAGCTGATGTTGTAATCCACTACAACGGCAAGCGGTTTGACATCCCTCACCTCAACCGGGAGTTCGTTGAGATGGAGCTGAGTCCTCCTTCTCCTTACGCACAGATCGACCTTTTGCAGGTCATCAAGAAGCAGTTCCGATTCCCCTCGAACAAACTGGATTACGTCACCAAGGCTCTTGGGCTTGACCACAAGGTCTCTCACTCTGGTCACCAGCTCTGGATCAAGTGCATGGCCGGCGACTACCAGGCTTGGGAGGAGATGAAGGAGTACAACGTCCAGGACGTTGTGATCACTGAACAGCTCTATGACCGACTGCTTCCGTGGATTTCTTCTCACCCCTCTCACGCTCTCTACGACGAGAGCGAGGGGGACCGCTGCAACAACTGCGGTTCGGAGAACCTGAAGAAGAGGGGCTTTGCTCGAACTCAGGTGAGCACCTTCCAGCAATACCGCTGTGAGGACTGTGGCAGTTGGGTCCGGGGCAACAAGCGTCTTTCTGGCATCGACATTCGAGGAGTGAAGTGAAGGACGAGAACGTAACTATTGAGGTGGAAGTCAACCGGGAGTTCCTGGCTTGGCAGATTCAAAAGTACGGAACTCAGGAGGAAGCCGTTGAACTTGTCCTTCTGATTGACCAGTACGTAGGAGATGTGCAGTTCACGGAGAAGCTGATTCAGCAGCTTCAGAAGTCTCTTGAGAGTGAGGTCTACTGATGAAGACTCGTATTTTCACCCCAGATGAGCTTGACGCTATCGGGGTTCCCTTCGAATGTGATCCCGAGAACGGCTATGCCGAAGAGCTGCATGACGAACTGTACGACACAACTCGATGGGCTCATATCTATGAGTTCGTCTTTCGGAACCCGGACGACGGCAAGTCATACCGCGTCTACTACTGGCGTGGAGCCACTGAGATGCAGGATCAGGATCTCTGGAACTGGGACAAGGAGATCAAGGCTATTGAGGTCGAACAGGTCCAGGTGACCAAGACCGAGTGGAAGCCTGTTAAGGAGAGCAAGTGAGTGATGAGTTTTTCGACTGGGAGCCCATCATCGAGATTGCAGGCAAGGTTGCCTGGGAGGTCGCTGAGAAGTGGTCGGTCGTAGAAGTCGATGATGTCAAGCAGGAGATCATGATGTATCTCCTGGAGAACCGAGAGAAGCTCTCCGAACACTTCGGGGATGAGGAGTTCGTCCGGAAGGTCTGCTGGGTAGCCGGCAAGCGGTACGCGTCCAAGGAACGAGGTCATTACGACCTCATGGATGATCAGTACTGGTACACCCCGGATGAGGTCCGGATTGCTCTCCGGTCCCTCGTCCACTCGGACGAGGAGATAGGTCAGGTCATTGGCAAGAAGGACGACCTGACTAAGGCAGTGATCTCGGACAACATTGTGTCAGCTCGGGCTGATGCAGAGAAGGGCCTTCAGAAGCTCACCAGGGGCTATCAGGAGGCCGTACAGAGGTTGTTTGTCTGGGGACTGCCCCCAAAGGACGAGAACGAGCGTAGGGCGGCATACAGGGCCATTGACAGCCTTACCGCAATCATGAACCGCAATATCCGTACCGGAAGGTGAATGCATGACTGAGTTCAAGAACGAGACTTCCAAGCAGGTCTACTATCGGACTTACTCTCGGACCAAGCCGGACGGGTCTCAGGAGACGTGGCCTGAGACTGTTCGTCGTGTGGTGGACGGGAACCTGAAGTTGGTTGAGCCGCGGTACATCGAAGAGGGAGAGCGTGAGGCCCTGATTGATCTGATTGAGGACTTCAAGGTTCTGCCGGCTGGTCGGCATCTGAAGTCGTCGGGTGTCAATGATTTTGCGTTGAACAACTGCCTTGCTGGAGGCACCCCGGTCCACACCCGGGAGGGTGTGTATCCCATTCGGGAGCTGACTGGTACCCATGAGGTGCTGTCGGAAGGAGGCGTCTACCGGAAGGCTGAGTTCAAGTCCTTCGGGGTTCAGAAGCTTCTTCGGGTGACCCTGACCACAGGCGAGGCGATTGAGGCCACTCCGGATCACGAGTGGGTCATTGCGGGTAAGAAGGGACGCAAGTACACCAGGGATCTCAAGCCGGGGGATCGAATCCCCTTGAACCTGGTCAAGCGACCTGAGACCAACTGGGATTACTGGCTGGGCGTTGCCAACGGCATTGTGTACGGGGATGGCTCCATTTCTGGTCCTTCGAGCTTCGTTGTCCTCTGTGGGGACAAGCGGGAGCTTGCTCAGTACGTGCTTCCCTACAGCAAGAACGACGAGGGTTCGGAGCAGGCTGCCGGTCTGTACATCGGCCGGCTTCCGATTGAGTTCAAGGCTCTTCCTAGCCTGGAGGAAAATCCCTCGTACTGGAGGGGCTTCATCAATGGTCTCGTTGCCACGGATGGCAACGTGAAGAATGGCTCTGTCCGGGTCTTCTCGTCCAGCATCGAAGACCTCATGGTCATAGCGCTCGGAGCGGCTCGGGCTGGAATTGCTACCCATGAGCCGAAGATGATGCGGGAGTTCTCTCCGTACACGGGGGACTACGCCCCCGTCTGGTCGATGACTCTTAAGGGCGGTTGCTTCATTGAGGAGGACACGCTTCGAGAGAAGCACAAGGGCACGAAGTTCCCGAAGACCCCGCGGACCACTTCCGTGGTCAGCGTTGAAGACACTGGAAGGAAGGAAGAAGTGTTCTGCTGCGTGGAGATGGAGACCCACACCATGACGGTTGGGTGTGGAATCCTCACCGGCCAGTGTTGGGCGGCTGGCTGGGACCCGGCGAAGCCGGAAGAGCACTTCACCTTCACCCTCCTCCGCCTGGCGGAGGGCGGGGGAGTGGGCTCGAACTACTCGGCTCGGTTCCTTGAGGACTTCTCCGCGGTTCAGGTTCCTGTTCAGGTTCACATCGTCTGTGACCCTGAGCACCAGGACTACGAAGACATGGTGGAGGCTGGTCTCATCTCGACTGAGTACAGCCACACTTGGGCCGGCGCCTATGCGGTGGAGGACAGCCGGGAGGGTTGGGCTGAAGCCCTCGGGGACCTGATCCGTACTGCTCATGACCCGAAGACCCGGCACACTCAGCGGGTCTACGACGTGAGTCGTGTTCGGTGTAAGGGAAGTCCTCTGAAAACCTTTGGGGGTACGGCTTCGGGCCCTGAGCCCTTCGCAGAGATGATGTGGGAAGTCGGAGAGATCCTGGCTGGTGTCTTCCGTCGTGGTGACGTCCTGGACGTCTTCGATGGGCTCAATGGCCTGGACGCCATGCGGATTGACCACGCCATTGCGAAGGCCATCGTGGCTGGTGGTGTGAGGCGAAGCGCTCGAATGTCCATCATGCGTTGGGACGATGACCTCATCTTCGACTTCATCAACATCAAGAAGAAGGGGGGCCACTGGACTACCAACATCAGTGTTGAGGTGGATGAGAAGTTCTTTGAGCACCTGAACATCCTGAGCAGTGCTTTGGGTCCTATCAGTTTTGTGACTGAGGAAGCCCATTGTGTTCTTCAGGCCATCGCTGAAGGGATGCTCCACAACGGGGAGCCTGGGGTGTGGAACTCTGCCCTTACGGCAGAGGGGGAGGTTGATGGCACATACGTAACAAATCCTTGCGGAGAAGCCACACTGACTCCCTGGGAGCCCTGCAACCTGGGCTCGGTGAACCTTGCTGCGTTCGTCAACTCCTTTGGGGATGTTGACTTCCGAGGTCTGGTGAAGGCACATCGGCTCATCACTCGGTATTTGATCCGGGCCACGTTTGCTGACGTGGCCGACCCCAAGTCGGCTGAGGCGATTGCTCGTTACCGACGCATCGGTGTTGGTCATCTTGGTTTTGCTGACTTCCTGTACCACCAGGGCATCAAGTACACCGAGGCTCCTTTCGATGGGTGGATTTCGTCCGTGCTTACGGAATGTGCTGACGAAGTGGACCTTGCAGCATCCGAGTATGCCAACGAACTCCGTATCCCTGTCCCGATCAAGAAGAGGGTGATTGCTCCAACTGGCACCATCAGCAAGTTGGCCGGCGTCAGTGGTGAGGCGACGCATGCTCCGTTCGCCGGCTACTTCATCCGTCGAATTAGGTTCTCGGATCTGGAGCCGAACGAGGTTGCCCAGGTGGAGGAGTACAGGAAGAAGGGCTACCGAGTGGAGAAGGACCGACAGGCAGCCAACACTTCAATCGTGGAGATCCCCACGAAGGACTCTCTGTTGGATGAGCTGGAGTTCCCTGAGTACTTCCAGCATGCGGGGGAGCTGACCATCCGGGACATGCTGAACGTCCAGCAGATGTATCAGGAGCACTGGGCGGACCAGGCCGTGAGCTACACAGCCAACGTGGACCCGACGAAGTACACCGCGGAGGAGTTGGCCGGCCTGCTGGCCGAGTACCTGCCTGGGCTGAAGGGGACAACTGTCTTCCCGGAGCTGTCCTTCGATCAGGCTCCGTACGAGCGTGTGTCGTTCGAGGAGTACAAGGCTCGTGCTGAAGAGGTGGGCATCGAAGTAACTGACACAGGCTTCGACGAGGTCTGTGCAAGCGGAGCTTGCCCCGTGTAGTATCTCGAAACAACCAAGGAGGGTGTCATGATCAATCTCATTCCGATTGGCGATGCTCAGGTCTCGTCCTTCGGTGAGGACGAGGATGAGACGTGTGAAGGGTGCTTCTGCCGGCGGGCAGTCGGGACCTTCAATCTGGGGGGTGTTGAGACGCCTTTGTGTGGGGGCTGTACCAGCGAGAGGACTTCAGACGGCAATGAAGTGGTCCTCTACAACGGCATGTGACCCACACCACAACCTTCTAGGTTGTTTCGAGATATGGAACCTGTCAGACTGTAACTAGGAAGCAGGGAGGGGCCTAAAAGCCCCTCCTTTAGGAGGACTTGATGAGTGACTTTGACCCGACTGATCCTTGGGGCCAGAAGAGCCCGTGGGATGTAGCTCAGCCCGAGAACAACAACACCACTGCACCGGAGGCGCCTGTGTCCAACCCGTCTGTTGCTGCTAACCCGAACCCCTTCAAGATTGGTTTCACTCTGAAGGCTGCTGCCGGCTATGAGGCTGAGTGGCTTACGCCGACTGTCTACGGTTCTTCGGCTCAGGAAACCGCAGAGCGAGGCAAGGAACTCCTTCTGGCCATGAAGAGTGTTGGCCTCATCGAGTTCACTGCTCAGGCTGCTGAGTTCACCCGAGGTCAGTTCATGGGCGCTGGTGGCCCGAAGTCGGCTCCTGCTCCTGTGGCTGCTGCCCAGCCGTCCTTCAACCCGGCAAGTGGTCAGGTTCAGTTCGGAGGACAGGCGCCGGCTGCGGCGCCTGCTTCTGACCGACCTGCCGGTGTTCCGGCTCACTTCACCTACAAGGAGGGGAACAAGAACGGTAAGACCTGGAAGGGCTGGTTCCCGCCCCGGGGTTCTGACGAGAAGCCGATTTGGATCTGATTTTTACCCCTCAAAGTTGTTTCGAGACATGGGGGCCGGTAATCCGGCCGGCCCCCTCTCCTGAGGAGACAAAGTGTCGTACTCACAGTTTGAACACCTGAAGTCATCCATTGATGACATGTCCCTTGAGGATCTCAAGACATCAATCCTGGTGGAGATGAGGAACACTCCCGTCTTCTCCCGTGAGGTATCTGAGTATCTCCTTCAAACCTACGAGAACCGACTTGCGGAGCTGTACTGGTGAACGTTGACATTCTGGCCACGACCTCTTTTCATTCCTGGGTGCCTGATGACGCCTACGGATTTGACTCGTTCTCGGAGTACGACTTCTACTCGGAGCACCCCACTGACCCTGACGCTCTTGCCGAGTTCGCTGGCCGACTCTGCTACAAGTCCTTCAACCGTCCAAATCCCAAGACGGCTCGGAACGAGGACTACCTGAGGAACATCATCGATCAGGGGCACTTCAGTGTCCTGGAGCACTCTTCGGTGTCGTTCCTCGTCCGCGGTGTCTCTCGTGCTTTTCTGGCTGAGTTGACTCGACACCGCCACCTGTCCTTCTCCGTGGTGTCTCAGCGGTACGTGGACTACTCGGAGACCGAGCCGGTTATCCCGCCGGCTCTTGAGAATAGTGCCTACGGTGATGGCCTTCTTCACGGGATTTACTATCAGGCTACTCAGGCTTACGAAAAGCTTGTGGAGCATCTGGTTACCCGAGAGGGCATGAAGCGTAAGCAGGCCCGTGAGGCTGCCAGAGCCGTTCTCCCGAATGCGGCTCCTGTGGACATGGTAGTTACCGGAAACCTCCGGGCATGGCGAGATGTCCTCGGGAAGCGTTGGCACATGGCTGCTGACGTAGAGATATGCCGGTTCGCCGGCCTGGTCCTCAGCCACCTCCGAGACATCGCCCCTAACTCCTTCCAGGACGTCCCTGACGAGCCCTACGGGAGCTGAAATGCCTCTCCTCGAACTCATCACTCTGTATCTCGTCTCGGCAGCCATCGGATACGCCGCCGGACTGGCCTTGATGGAATGGTTCTACCGGAGGTTCAAGTGATCATCCCGTGCGAAGCCTCTGATGGGCTTTCAACTCTCGTCCTGGCATCCATCTGGGAGTTCAATCCTGATGAGCCTTGGACCTTCAATCTGTCCTTCATAGGCCAGGATGCCGAATGGGTCATCTCGTTGGGCCTCGTTGAGGAGGCTGTTACTAACCCCAACGGGGACCTCCACGGCTATGCCGATGTCCGGGTAACGGCGTTTGAAGGATTCCTGACTATCCGCCTGGATAACGGACAGAAGGCATGTCTTCTGGACTTCCCCATCTCCGATGTTGAGGAGTTCCTGAACGAGGTGGACACATCGAATGCGCAGATGATCATTGGTCAGAAGCTGGACGAGTTCCTGGAGACGCTGTAATGAAGGCCGAAGAAGTCTGGGAAGTGTACAAGTATCTCTGGGTGCGTTTCCCTGAAGCTTTTCTCGTAGTCACCAGTCTGTCAGGGATGGTAGGTATCTGCCTGGCCTACCTGATCACTCATTAGAGATATTGGAGACGCTGTGAGACCTCCAGAAGAGCTATGGAAACCCATTCCTAACTTCGATGGGTACGAGGCGAGTAACCAGGGCCGGATACGCAGTTGGCGGAAGGCCGGCCCCGGACTGGGGTTCCGATCAGATCGACCCAAGGTACTCAAGCCCAAAGTTGATCGGTATGGATACTTCGTTATCTCGCCTTCGAAGGAAGGTAAGAGGAGCACTTGCGTGGTCCACAGGCTTGTCTACTCGGCTTTCAATGGCCCTATCCCTGAAGGGTTGGTGATCAGACACCTTGACGGGGACCAGAAGCACAACACCCCGGAAAACCTGGGTGTGGGTACCGTCCGAGACAACAAGGCGGATTCGATAAAGCATGGAACTCACGTGAAGGGCGAGTCTAGCGGCCTGGCAAAGCTAACTGAATCTGAGGTACGGGAGATCCGGCGATTGTGGGAAACGGGTGACTACACCCAAACAGAGATTGGTCGGAAGTTCGGAGTCGTTCAACAGCTCGTTAGTCAAATCGCCCATAGACAGGCATGGGCTCACTTGGATTGACCCAACAACTAGATAGGGGGCGCCGTGAAGATCCTCGAAGCTGATGTACGTGGTCCGGTCAAGATTTATGTGGTTGAGAGGGAGGGGGATCTTCCGGCGTTCCGTCAGTTCGTTGAGGCGAATCAAGACTTCTTGGGCTTTGATACCGAGACAACCGGAAATTTCAACTGGTGGGATGCCCCCGACAACTACGGTTGCCGGCTAGCGCAGTTCGGCAACTGGGATACCGCCTTCATCCTCCCTGTGGAGTATGGAGGCGTTTTCGTCCAGGCCATGAAGTGGGCCCTGGACAAGGTCAAGAGGCTGTCAGCTCAGAACCGCGGTTTCGACTTCCACGTCATTGAGTCCTGCTTCGGTGTCGATCCGTTCCCTCTGATTCAGAAGACCTGGGATACGAAGATCCTCGCACATCTCGTTGATGGGCGGGCAGTCAAAGAAGGTGGGATTGGCCTCAAGCTCGAAGAGCTGGTCAAGCACTACATAGATGATGGGCTTGGAGCCAGGATCAAGGGCTCTATGACTGAGATAGCCAAGGACATGAACGCTCAGAAGGAGGTCGTTGGCTTCAAGGCTCGTGACAAGGACAAGGTCACTCACGAGTTCCGTTTCACGGATCGTCCTGGACTGACCAAGGAAGAGCTGAAGGCCGAAGGCTACTCGTACATCAGGGAGTTCAAGGAGGGGATCTACGGCAAGGTCACCAAGGATACCGTATGGGGCAAGGTGCCCCTTCAGCATGAGGGCTATTTGCTCTACGCCGGCATGGACCCCATTTTTGCCTACCGGCTGGTCAAGATCCTGTTTCCGCTCATCCCGCGGAAGTCTCTTCAGTACGGGCTCATCGGTTGGGAGCACCGACTTCACTGGGTGACTTACCAGATGGAGCGGACTGGCTATCTGGTGGATGTCCCGTACGTCAAGATGCGGATTGAGGAGCTGAAGGAGGAAGAGGCCAAGTGGCGTGCTGTAGCTGCTGAGTGGGGTGTCGTGTCCATCGGCTCCTCTGAGCAGATCATCGAAGCCCTGACTGGTCTGGGCTTCAAGCTCACCAAGAGGACCAAACCGACTGAGGCTCATCCGGAAGGACAGCTCTCCACCGATGAATCTGTTCTCAGCAGCATTGACCATCCGTTGACTGAGGCCATTCTCAAAGCCAAGTCGGCTGAGAAGAAACGGTCTACGTGGTTCGAGAACATCCTGAAGAACCTGTCCCGAGATGGGCGGGTCCACGTAAGCATCAATTCTTGCCAGGCACGATCAGCACGTATGACCGTGACTGGGGCTATTGCAGCACAGACCCTTCCCGCCGGCACTGGGTACGTCCGTCACGCCTTCCTGGCTGAGCCTGGACACGTTACGGCCACGGTCGACTACTCGTCCATGGAGCTGATGTTCCTCGCTGCGGACAGCGGTGATCGACGGATGCTCAAGGCGTACAAGGACGGAGAAGACCTCCACAACATCACCGCGGCTGGTGCCTTCGGCCCTATGGGCTGGGACCCCAACGACCACGAGACCAAGCATCCGAAGCGCAAGGCTGGCAAGGGCACCAACTACACCGTTTGTTTCGGAGGCGGTTGGAACGCTGTCTCCACTCAGTGGGACATCTCGGAGGAGGACGCCAAGAAGGCAGTCAAGGCGTTTTGGGAGACCTACCCGGCTACTAGGAAGCTCTCCGACAGATGCACTAACGAGGCCAAGCGCAACGGCTACATCATCACGGCCACTGGCCGGCGCATCCTCACAGACGAACGTCGTCCTTATGCCGGGATGAATTACCGGATTCAGTCCACTTGCCGTGACATCACAGCTCGGGCCGTGATCGAACTTGACAAGGCTGGATTCACTCCGTGGATGCGTTTGGTGGTTCATGACGAGATCGTATTCAGCTTCCCCAAGGATCGAGCCGAGGAGCTGACCAAGAAGGCAGCTCAGATCATGCAGTTCGTCTACAAGGGACTTCTGATCCCTGCTGATGGTGAAATCGGAGACCGCTCCTGGGGCTCCGTGATTGACAAGGAAGGGTCGAAGCATTGATGAAGAGCTACGTGGATACAGATGGGGATGTCTGGCAGGGTCCCGATGAGGAAAACCTTCAGCTCCTAGATGAAGAGGGCAACCCTTATGGCCAGCCCAAGCCTAAGTCGTGGATCGAGAAACACTTCATGGGCAGCGAACTGACTCTCCTGGAGGAGCACTGATGGCACGAGGACACACCACTCATGGCTATACGGGATTCTCCTACTGGATTAGCTGGGAGTGCAGCGCTTGTGGGACCCGGGACGATATCCAGGGAGAAGACCCAACAGGGGATGTCATGGAATCCATTGACCACTACTGCGAGGCGGACGACTGATGAAGCTTTCGGAACTGATTTTGGCAGCAGCAGAGGCTATGAAGGAGCACGGAGACATTCCCGTGGTTGCCGATGACTCTGGTTGTGGTTGCTGCGGCACCGGCACCGGCTTTGCCGGCGCTGGCATCGAAACCGATGTGTGGGTCTACGACCACAGCAGCGAGCACGGAAGTATTCCTGTGGTGTTCAAGGTGGAGGGCTGATGGACGAAAACCTGAACCGGCAGTTTGACGAACTGACCGAGAGCATGGCACTTGAGAAGCTGTATGACCAGCTTTCAAGCCGAGCCGAGTTCGTCAGGATGATTGCCCTGCACTGTGCTTCCCTCCACAAGACGGCTGTGGCAGCCGGCCTGCCCAAGGGCGTTGCAGAGCGAATGGCTCTCAAGTTCTTTGATTCCGAGGTCACTCCTCCTGGGATGACCGTTATCCAGCTCGATGAAAGGGACGAGACCCTGTGAACGACTCCATGGAGTACTGGCTTGTTGAACAGTTCGTAGACCTTGGTAACGAGTCCTTCTTTCATGAGAAGTCTCGTCTGTTCCGCCACCGGCATGACACCACAGAGGGTTTGACCGAGGTTTGTCACAAGATCGGTACTCGGGATGTCCTCAAGCACGAAGGCCGTTACCGAATCCGTGTCGTCAAGGAAGAGACCGTGTTCGACTCTGGGGAGGGTCAGTGATGGATGACTTTAATGCGGAGCAACTGAAGATGCTGGACAAGGCTCTAACA
Source organism: Streptomyces sp. WG5 (assembly GCF_049974565.1). Lineage (NCBI taxonomy): Bacteria > Bacillati > Actinomycetota > Actinomycetes > Kitasatosporales > Streptomycetaceae > Streptomyces > Streptomyces sp. WG5. The sequence continues at coordinate 208,653 of NZ_JBNGGC010000012.1, forward strand.
TTTCTCGCAAAGGACATCTTTCAGAACAGACACGGATACACGGCGGAAGAGAAGAAGGCTGCTCAGTTCCTTTTTGGTTCTGTACAGGGTGAGATTGCGTGGCGAGAGGTCAAGGAAGCTGTCTGGCAGGAGGGTCAGTGAGCGAGGCCATGGAGAAGTACTGGAAGGCCAAGGCTGGTCGTCTTCAATCCAAGATGGATCGCCTTACTCAGGCGTTCATTGATTCCGTATCGGACGAGGACTTTGCGGAGCGGGCGTACAAGATTTTTATGGAGGAGGACGATCTGTGACCTTCTCTCGGCCGAGTTTCGATGAGTACTACTTGGCCGGCGCTGAATGGGCCTCTACCCGAGCTGACTGCACCAGAGCACAGGTAGGGGCCCTTTTGGTGTCCAGGGGCCACAGAGTGACTCCGGGATACAACGGGGCTCCTCCTGGCATCCTTGGCTGTGCCACGGCCGGTAACTGTCCGCGGGGAACACACTTCCCCGTCTCAGGAGAAGACTTCTGCTCTTGTGGAGAGATCCTTCCTTGCTCTAAGGCTTCAGCTCCGGACTCCGACTATTCCAACTGCATTGCCAGACATGCGGAGGACAACGCAATTACCAGGGCAAGGCCAGAAGACCTTCCGGGGGCCACTCTTTACGTCACCCGCAAGCCGTGTCCGGCTTGCTGGACCCTGATCCGTTCCGCGGGTATCTCCCGTGTAGTCACTCCGGATGGAGAAGTCTGATGTTCAACAAATGGCGGATCAAGAAGGGGTGGAGTGGTCAATGGTTTCTCTATATGCCCTTTGAGATCAACCCTCTGACCTCTGGAACCTTTGAGCACTGCATCTCTGCTATGAACTACGCCTTCAAGGTCTACTACATGGGCCAGACCAAGCGTTGGAGGGACGGCTGATGTTCACAGTCATTGTGACTGGTAGTCGGGATCTGGAAGACAAGGAAAAGGTCTGGCGGGAGCTTGATGCTCTTCTATCCGAACACGGCTCCCTGATCGTCCGTCATGGAGGATGCCCCACGGGAGCAGATATTCATGCTCAGGACTGGTGTTATGCCTTCTACTGGGCTGCTGTAGGGCAGGAGACCTTCTCTGCCAACTGGGACAAGCATGGTAAAGCCGCGGGCCCTATCCGAAACAGGGAGATGGCTCAGGCCGGCGCTGATCTCTGCCTGGCCTTCCCCTTCGGGGAATCCCGAGGCACCTGGAACTGTGTCAACGAGTGCAAGAAGGTTGGTATCTCCGTGAAGGTGATCAAGTGAACTACTTGGAAGACGCGGAGCGTCGAGCGAGTTACTGGCACCAGCAGTATCGGGAGGCCAATCAGCGAGCTAATTCCGCGGTAGCCGAAGCCAAGAAGTCCAAAGAACGTGAGCTGACAGCGATTCGGATGATGCTGGAGTACAAGAAGGAGCTTAATCAGCTTCGTAAGTTCGTTCCTTCATTCCCACTGTTCAAGGAGAATCCGTGAACCGAGAAGAGCGTATTGAGGAGTACTACCACAACGGTACTCGTGAGCTTGCTGGGTGGGTTGTAGACCTCGAAGACGAGGTCAAGTCACTCAAGGACAAGATTGCAGAACTGGAGAGTGATCTCTGATGGCTCTTAGCAACCACAATGGGACCTGGACTCTAAGTCAAGGGGAGTATCAGGAACTCAAGGACAAGGCCCTCTTCTTGGAAGCTCTTGAAGCTGCGGGCGTTGATAACTGGGAGGGCTATAGCGAAGCTTGGGCCCGTTATGACTTGGGGGACTACTGATGGACCGAGAAGAGCGCATTACACAGATCGTACTCCACATGTTTACTCATCAGATGGCAGAGGAGATCGTAAACCTCGAAGACGAGGTTGAGAAGTGGAAGGCGAACAACAAGACGCTTGTTCGTATGGTCATGAAGAACGAGCTTGACCCGAGCCGGCTGGAGTCGGCTCTCCGTATGTACGTCTCAGAGCTGGACTACGACATTCACAAGAACCTTGAGAATGGCGAGGAAGACGGACTGGACCACTACCACGAGGAAGTTGATTACTTCCTCCGGTGCTGGGAGACAGCAGGGGAGGGGAACTGATGAAGCTCCGAGTTCACTACAAGTACGGCTACGGCAAGGTCAAGAAGAAGGACTTTGGTCCGATGAAGACCAACCAGATTCAGCACATAGCTGAGAACGTAGCGGCTCAGCGCAAGAACCGCGGCAACGTGACGTTCGATGACGACAGTTGCAAGGGCTTCTCCCTGGCAGCGGAAGACATTGTCTTGGTGGAGGTCATCGGGTGAGTGCCGGCGGAAGCAACATCCTCCTCACTCCGAAGGAGACTGCTGAGTACCTGTCTGTCCCCTTGAGGACTCTCATGGACTCCTACCAGAGGTGGGGCATGAGGCACGTCCGTGTTGGTAAACATGTTCGGTTCCGTGCCAGGGATGTTGAGACCTGGATTGACAGTCAGACAGTCGAGCCATAGGCTCTAGTCGTTCAACATGCAGTAGTTGAACCCTCGGTCCCTTCGGGGGCCGGGGGCTTCTTCGTCAGCAAGGGAGGGGTCTTGGCTACGGTCAAGAAGGAGGACTGCTCTTGTCCTCGCAGGGAGAAGGCCCGGTGTGCACACAAGCCTTGGCTTGTGACGTACCGAGAGCCCGGAGGGCGGGCAGGAGCACAGCGGGAGATCCGATTCAAGCTCAAGGATGATGCTGACGCCTTCGCCATCAAGGTTGAGCGGGACAAGGATCTCGGCGTCTACATCAACCCGCGGAAGGCCAAGCAGCCCTTCTCTGAAATCTGGAACCTGTGGCTGAACACGGGGACTCTGGAGCCTGGGACGTACGCCAACTACAAGTCGGTTTATTCGAACCACTTCGAGGAGTGGTTCGCCAAGAGGCCCATTGGTGCAGTCAGTTCCGAGGACATCGCCAAGTGGGAGCAGTGGGAGAAGGACCAGGGCTACAAGCCCTATGGGATTCAGGTTCGGAAGAACCTGCTGTCCTCGGTCTTCGGATATGCCGTGGCGGCCGAGATCATCGGTCGGAACCCTTGCAGGACAGCTAACCCGCGGAAGAATGAGGGGCGTAGCTCTTATACCCCTGTCTCCGATGACGAGATCCCTGAGACAGAGCAAGTCCTAGGGATCATTGCTGAAGTACCCAAAGGGCTCAGGGCGGCCTTCTGGGCTATGGCCGGCTGTGGACTTCGTCCGGGGGAGGCTTTGGCCATCTCTGACAAGTCAGTGGAGTGGGAAGGGGGTGTGCTCCTGGTCAATCATCAGGTGACTGCTCATGGGGTCTGCCAGATCACTGGCAGCCGACGAGGAGTGAAGCGGGGCACCAAGCACCGCAAGCAGGCGGACTCTCGGAGGACTCCGATCCCCGGGCCTGTCGTTGAGGTCTTCTCGGATCACATCGACACCTTTGGGATGTGGGGAGAAGGGGGTTGGTTCTTTGAGTCACCTCGTCAGCCTGGACGACACCCGTCCTATGACTGGCTCCTCCGTCAGTTCAAGGATGCGGCGAAGGCTGCGGGGTCGCCGCAGTACACTCCGAAGTCATTCAGGCACTACTTCGTGTCGGAGTGTCTTCACGCCAACATCCCTCTGTACGAGATTGCTCAGTGGGTGGGGCACAGGGACACCAGGACGACGGAGACCGTGTATGGACACCTCCGTACCCGAGCCTTCAAGCGAGGGTCTGACGCCCTCGGGGAGCGGATCGCAGGGGATCTGTCTTCGTTCCGGGGCAAGATCGACGCTCCTCAGGTCATTGACCTGGACGAGGAGCAGGCTGCGTAGCCTGTGTGTCCGTGCTGGGTTTGTGCTGAGATCGGGAGCCTGTTGCAGGGAAGTTAGCAGGTAACAGGCTCTTGGTCGTAGTGCTGGAAATTGTGGCGCTGCATGTCGATGGACCAGGACCGGTCACCGACGACGTAGATCCCGCGCTCCACGCCCCCGATCAGGTCCTCGGTGGACAGCCCGCCGGGATCCGGCCGCAGCGACACGTTGGCCATGCGCTGCACGGGCACATGGCCGGGGGAGTCGGCGTACGCGCACCCGTTGGACCGCTCGAACCCCGTGAGCTTCGCGATCCGCCGGTCCAGCTGGTAGCCCACCAGCGTGCCCTCCCTCACCAGGTCCCAGGACTGCCCCTCGACGCCCTCGTCGTCGTACCCGATGGTGGCGAGCCCGTGCTCGGCGGTGCGGTCGCCGGTGACGTTCATCAGCTCCGAGCCGTAGCGCAGCTTGCCGAGCTGGTCGAAGGTGGCGAAGGAGGTGCCGGCGTAGGCGGCCTCGTAGCCGAGGGCGCGGTCCAGCTCGGTGGCGTGCCCGATGGACTCGTGGATGGTCAGCCACAGGTTCGACGGGTCGACGACCAGGTCGTACAGGCCCGCCTCGACGCTCGGCGCCCGCATCTTCTCGGCCAGCAGCTCCGGGATCGCGGCCAGCTCGGCGTCCCAGTCCCAGCCGGTGCCGGTCAGGTACTCCCAGCCGCGCCCGGCCGGCGGCGCCAGCGTCCGCATCGAGTCGAACTCGCCGCTGGAGCCGTCCACCGAAACGGCGGTGAGCACCGGGTGCAGCCGCACCCGCTGCTGCGTGGTCACCGTCCCGGCGGTGTCGGCGTAGAACTTGTTCTCGTGCACGGTGAGCAGCGAGGCGTCGACGTGGTCGACCCCGTCGGCCGCCAGCAGCCGCGCGCTCCAGTCGGCCAGCAGGGCCGACTTCTCCGTGTCGGGCACGGTGAAGGGGTCGACCTCGTACGACGAGATCCACGTCCGGTCGGCGTGCACGGGCTCGTCGGCGAGTTCCACCCGCTCGTCCGACCCCGCAGCCTTGATCACCTGCGCGGACAGCTTCGCCATCGCCACCGCCTGCGAGGCGACCTTGGCGGCGGCGTCCATGGTGAGGTCCACCCCGGACGCGAAGCCCCACGTACCGCCGTGCACCACGCGCACCGCGTACCCGAGGTCGGTGGTGTCGGAGGACCCGGAGGGCTTGGCGTCCCTGAGGCGCCAGGAGGCGTTGCGCACCCGCTCCAGCCGGAAGTCCGCGTGCTCGGCGCCGAGCGCCCGCGCGCGGGCCAGGGCGGCGTCGGCGAGGGCGCGCAGGGGAAGTGCAAGGAATGACTGATCGACCTCGTGGGCCACGAACGGCCTCCCTTGAGTCATGGTGAGCGGGACATGCTTGTCCCGCAGTGAATCATGGGGCGCCGGAACCGGGCCGGGCCAATGGATTCCCGCCCGGCAGGACGTCACGCGGGAGAGCCGCGTCGGCGGTGGCCGGTGGGGTCAGGACCGGAGCCCACGGGGCGACGCGGCTCAGGAGCCGGCCGACGAGCTGCCGTGGAGGACACCTCCTGCCAGGGGTCCGCGGCACCTCGGCACCCAGGAAGTGCTCGCCGTGCGACCGGAACGCCCGCCGAGCGAGGACGTACGTGGACCGCCGCCGCCGCGGCCGGAGACCGCGCGCGGAAGTACCGCCCGCTCAGGCACCCCGCAGGGAGGGGCGGAAACCCGGGCCCCTTTCTGTAGGGACCCGACAGTCAGCCCCGTACGCCACTGTGGGTGCCCGAGTCCTCGCGCACGGGCGGGGACCGATAGGTTTTCGAGGAAGCCGCCTGTCGTCACCGCCCGTCAACCGGGTGTTCGGGCGGGTACCAGACCGCTATCGAAAGGGTGATCCGTTGAGCCGCTCGGTTCTCGTCACCGGAGGCAACCGGGGCATCGGCCTCGCCATCGCCCGCGCTTTCGCCGACGCCGGCGACAAGGTCGCGATCACGTACCGCTCGGGTGAGCCCCCCGAGGGTTTCCTCGCCGTCAAGTGCGACATCACCGACAGCGAGCAGGTGGAGCAGGCCTACAAGGAGATCGAGGAGACCCACGGTCCCGTCGAGGTCCTGGTCGCCAACGCCGGCATCACCAAGGACCAGCTCCTGATGCGCATGTCCGAGGAGGACTTCACCTCCGTCCTCGACACCAACCTCACCGGCACCTTCCGCGTCGTCAAGCGTGCCAACCGCGGCATGCTGCGCGCCAAGAAGGGCCGCGTCGTGCTCATCTCGTCGGTGGTCGGGCTCCTCGGCTCCGCGGGGCAGGCGAACTACGCCGCCTCCAAGGCGGGCCTGGTCGGCTTCGCGCGTTCCCTCGCCCGTGAGCTGGGTTCGCGCAACCTCACCTTCAACGTCGTCGCGCCCGGTTTCGTCGACACCGACATGACCCGGGAGCTCACCGAGGAGCAGCAGACGAAGATCCTCGCGCAGGTGCCGCTCGGCCGGTACGCGCAGGCGGAGGAGATCGCCGCGACGGTGCGGTTCCTCGCCTCGGAGGACGCCTCGTACATCACTGGAGCCGTCATCCCCGTTGACGGCGGACTGGGAATGGGTCACTGATCACCATGAGCGGAATTCTCGAGGGCAAGCGCGTCCTGATCACCGGGGTGCTGACGGAGGCCTCCATCGCCTTCCACACCGCCAAGCTGGCCCAGGAGCAGGGCGCCGAGGTCATCCTGACCGCGTTCCCGCGGCCCACGCTGACCGAGCGCATCGCCAAGAAGCTGCCCGAGCCCGCCAAGGTCATCGAGCTGGACGTCACCAACGACGAGCACCTCGGGCGCCTGGCCGACGTCGTCGGCGAGGAGCTGGGCGGCCTCGACGGCGTCGTCCACTCCATCGGCTTCGCCCCGCAGGACGCGCTCGGCGGCAACTTCCTGAACACGCCGTTCGAGTCGGTCGCCACCGCCATGCACGTCTCGGCGTACTCCCTGAAGTCGCTGACCATGGCCTGCCTGCCGCTGATGCAGAACGGCGGCTCGGTCGTCGGCCTCACCTTCGACGCGCAGTTCGCCTGGCCGCAGTACGACTGGATGGGCCCGGCCAAGGCCGCGCTGGAGGCCACCAGCCGCTACATGGCCCGGGACCTGGGCAAGCAGAACATCCGCTGCAACCTGGTCTCGGCGGGCCCGCTCGGCTCCATGGCCGCCAAGTCCATCCCGGGCTTCAGCGACCTGGCCGCCGTGTGGGACAGCCGTTCCCCGCTGGAGTGGGACCTGAAGGACCCGGAGCCCGCCGGCCGCGGTGTCGTCGCACTGCTGAGCGACTGGTTCCCGAAGACCACGGGCGAGATCGTCCACGTCGACGGCGGTCTGCACGCCATCGGCGCCTGACCGGTCGCCTTTCCGAGGGCCCGCATCCACCAGGGTGCGGGCCCTCGGCGTGTCACCCGTTCGGCCCAGTCGGCCGGGCGGCGGGGCGGCCGGCGGCACACGCTGGAGTACGGGTTCTCCACCTTCTTCACCACGCGCCTTCCCTCCCCAGTTCCCGTACGGCCGAGGAGGTCCCCTGTGCGTCTGCTCTCCCGCCTGGCCTCAGTGACCGCCGCCGTCGCCTGCGTGCTGTTCCTGCCGTACGAAGCGGTGTCCCACGCGCGCGTGCCCACCGGGGACTCCGGGGACTCCGCGCCGGCGGAGCCGTTCGGCGCCGCGTGCAGGGTCCGCGTCGACGACTCCCACGTGACCGCCCACTGCCACAACCCGTTCCCGGAGACCGACCACGTGCGCCTGCACATCGAGTGCGTCCGCTGGTGGGACCTCGACAGCGACGGCTCGGCGGCTGCGGCGGGGCCCGCGCAGACCGTACGACTGGACGGACGCTGCTGGAAGGAGGTCCAGGCGGCGTGGGTCAGCCATCAGCGGGCGCGCTGAACCGGCCCGGCCGGCACAGGAACGGATAGCCGGCCGCCTCCTGGGCGGCCGTCACCGCGTCCCCCACGCGGATCGCGTCGACCAGCCGCGTGTGGTCCATGTGCGTCTCCGGCGTCAGCTCGCCGCCGACGTCCACACGCAGCCAGTCCCGCATCACCTCGCCCAGGTCCGCGTACATCGCGGTCATCACGTCGTTGTGCGAGGCGGCCACGACGGCCAGGTGGAACGTCGCGTCCGCGGTCACGAACGCCTCCGTGTCACCCGACTCCCAGGCCTCCTCGCGGCGCACCAGCAGCGCGTCGAGCTGCTTGAGGTCCTTCTCCGTGCGCCGCTCGGCGGCGAGCCGGGCGGCGGCGGACTCCAGTGTGGAACGCAGCTCCGCGATGTGCCGGGGGTCGGCTTCGGCGAAGCGGCGCTGCATCACGCCCGCCAGCTCGCTGGTCGCCACGACGTACGTGCCGGAGCCCTGGCGGATGTCCAGCAGACCGTTGTGGGCCAGCGCGCGGACCGCCTCACGGACCGTGTTCCGGGCGACACCGAGCTGTTCGACCAGTTCGGGCTCCGTCGGGATGCGGGAGCCGACCGGCCACTCGCCCGAGGCGATCTGCTGGCGCAGTGCCGCGATGACCTGCTCGGACAGCGCCGAACGACGGGGATGGCTCAGGGGCATGGCTCACCTTCGCACGCGAGTCCCGGCGGCGGACAGCCACCGGACACCGGATGACGCCGGAATGGACAACCAATCATCCCATGATTCTATGATGGCCTCATGGCTAGTGACGAAACCCGGACGGAGACTCGGACGGAAACCATGAGATCCACGAACCCCGGCGGGGCGACCGCACGCGACGCCCGGGTACCCGGCGAGGTGCCCGGGGCGCACGGGGTGCCCGGCACGCGCGCGTGGACGACGTGGACGACCCGCCTGCTCCTCCTCGGCATCGTCCTGGCCGCGGTCAACCTGCGCCCCGCCATCACGAGCCTGGGCGCGCTCCTGGAGGAGGTCCGCGACGGGCTCGGCATGAGCGGCAGCGTGGCGGGGCTCCTCACCTCCGTGCCCCCGCTCTGCTTCGCCGTCTTCGGGGTCACCGCCCCGCGGCTCGCCCGCCGCTTCGGGCCCGGCGCGGTGGTCTGCGCGGGCATGGCCGCCATCGCCGCGGGCCTGCTCATACGCCCGTACGCCGGCGGCACGGCCGGATTCCTGGCCGCCACCGCCCTCGCGCTGATGGGCATCGCGGTCAGCAACGTCCTGATGCCGGTCATCGTCAAGCGCTTCTTCCCCGACCGGGTCGGCTCCATGACCGGCCTGTACTCGATGGCCCTCGCCTTCGGCACCTCGATCGCCGCCGCGGCGACCGTGCCCATGACGAACGCGCTGGGCGGGGACTGGCAGCCCGGCCTGGCGGTGTGGGCCGTGGTGGCGGCGGCGGCCGTCCTGCCGTGGATCCCGTTCGTACGCGAACGGAGGGCACCGTCGACGCTCGCGCCCGCCCCGGACCCTTCCGGCGAGGCCGACGCGGGCTCCGAGGCTCCTGAGGCTCCCGGGGTCACCGGGAAGCCCGCGACCGCACGCCCCGCGGACCGGCAGGCGGAGCGGCCCGCCGAGCAGCCCCCGCTGCGGATCACCCGCAGCCGCACGGCCTGGGCCCTCGCCGTCTTCTTCGGCCTCCAGGCCACCGCCGCCTACATCACGATGGGCTGGATGGCGCAGATCTTCCGGGACTCGGGTGTGTCCGCCGGCACCGCCGGGCTGCTGCTCGCCGTCATCATGGTGATGGGCGTGCCGCTCGCCTTCGTCATCCCGCGCGTGGCCACCCGCCTGCCCCATCAGGGCCCGATCGTGCTGGTACTGGGCGTGTGCGGGCTCGCCGGATACGCCGGCCTGTACGTCGCGCCGGCCGGCGGTGCCTGGGCCTGGGCCCTGCTGCTCGGCGTCTCCAACTGCGCCTTCCCGCTCGCGCTGACCATGGTCGGGATGCGGGCCAGGACGGGCGCGGGCGTCGCCCAGCTGTCCGCCTTCGCGCAGAGCACCGGCTACCTGATCTCCATCCCGGGTCCGCTGCTGGTGGGCGTGCTGTACCAGCACAGCGGCGGCTGGGGGCTGCCGATCGCACTGATGAGCGCCCTGATGGTGCCGCAGATGGTGGTGGGCTTCCTGGCGGGGCGCGACCGCACGGTGGAGGAGGAAGCGGCCCGCTGACTCCGGCAGGGGCCTGCCGGCTCCAGGGAGCGGCCTCCCGGCGTGGGCAGGGCCTGCCGGTTCCGGGGGAGCGGCCTCCAGGCGTGGGCAGGGGCCTGCTGACGCCCCGGGAGCGGTCCCCGGCGCCGGCAGGGGCGCGCCGGCGGCGGAAGCGGCCCGCCTGCCCCGGTGCGGGCGACGGATGCGAGACTTGCCGCATGCCAGTCCTCGACCCGAACCCCCAGCACGGCCAGAAGAAGATGCTGTACGTCTTCGGTGGCTTCCTCGCGATCTTCGTGATCATCGGCGTCATCGCGACGATCGCCGCACCGTGATCCCGCCCCGGCCGCCCGGTGGTGGGGTTAGCCCCCCCATCCCCTAGGGGGCGAGGGTCAGGGTCAAGTGGGTGGACTTCCGGATGGGTTGGGGCCCGCGGATTCCGTAGCTTCGAGTCGTGCCCGCGGCAGGCGGGCCGCGGAGCACGGACCAGCGACGTTCGAAGACCAGCGGAGGCACTCATGCCGGCCCCTACCCACACCCGGCCTCCCCGGACCACCGCGGGCGGCGTCGAGATCCGGCTGCCCTGGTGGGCCCTCGCCCTGCCCGTGCTCGCGTTCGTCGTGCTGTTCCTGCTGATACTCGACCCCGCCGAGGCCCACGCCACCGCCGGTGAACCCGCGATCGCCCACCTCCTGGAGCTGGTGCGGCAGCTGCTCGGTCGCTGAGGCCGGACCGGCGCCCCGGATCCGCCCGAGGCGTTGAATCCGCATGTCAACTCCCTGCGCCCCGTGGCCTGTTTCATGCGAAGCTGGATGCCATGAGCGTCGCAGAACCCCGCAGGATTGTCCTTTTCCGGCATGCGAAAGCCGACTGGCCACAGGTGACCGACCACGAGCGGCCGCTCGCCGATCGGGGCCGCAAGGACGCCGCAGAGGCCGGGCGCCGGCTCGCGGACACCGGCGTCCCGTTCGACCAGGCCCTGTGCTCCACTTCGGTCCGGACCCGCGAGACCTGGAAGCTCGCCGTCGCGGAGTTCCCGCAGCGGCCGAAAACCGTCTACGAGGAGCGGATCTACGAGGCCTCTCCCGGCGAGCTGATCGCCGTGCTCAACGAGACCCCCGACGACCTGCGGAACGTGCTGGTGATCGGCCACAACCCGGGCATGGAAGCACTCGCCGAGATCCTGGCCGGCTCGGCCGAGGACGACGTCCGCGAGCGGATGGGCCACCGGGGCTTCCCGACCGCCGCCTTCGCCGTCCTGACCTTCACGGGCTCCTGGAAGGACGTGGAGCCGGGCGCGGCCTCCCTGGTCGACTACTGGGCGCCGACCGACTGACCCGCGCCCGCGCGACAGGGCCCGGCACCCAGGCGGTCCGGGCCCTCGCCGTACGAGGCGCCCGGGCCGGGTGCGTGCGTCAGATCCGGTCGGCGGGCAGGCCGACGCCCTCGCCGAGACCCTCGTCCAGGGTGTCCGCCGCCTCCACCTCTTCGCGGGTGATCCCGAGCAGATACAGCACCGTGTCCAGGAAGGGCACGTTCACCGCGGTGTGCGCGGCCTCGCGCACCACCGGCTTGGCGTTGAAGGCGACCCCGAGCCCGGCCGCGTTCAGCATGTCCAGGTCGTTGGCACCGTCCCCGATCGCCACGGTCTGCGCCAGCGGTACGCCCGCCTCGGCGGCGAACCGGCGCAGCAGCCGGGCCTTGCCCGCCCGGTCCACGATCTCCCCGGTGACCCGGCCGGTCAGCCTGCCGTCGACGATCTCCAGCGTGTTGGCCTGGGCGAAGTCCAGCCCCAGCCGCTCCTGCAGATCGTCGGTGACCTGGGTGAAGCCGCCGGAGACGACCCCCACCTGGTAGCCGAGCCGCTTCAGCGTACGGATCAGGGTGCGGGCACCCGGCGTCAGCCGTACCTCGCTGCGCACCTTGTCCACCACCGAGGCGTCCAGCCCCGCCAGCAGCGCCACGCGCGCGTGCAGCGACTGCTCGAAGTCCAGCTCCCCGCGCATCGCGGCCGCCGTCACCTCGGCGACCTTGTCCTCGCAGCCGGCGTGCGCGGCGAACAGCTCGATGACCTCGTCCTGGATCAGCGTGGAGTCCACGTCCATCACGACCAGGCGCTGCGCCCGCCGGTGCAGCCCCGCCGAGACGACCGCGACGTCCACACCGAGCGCCGCGGCCTCGGTGGCCAGCGCGGTGCGCAGCGGCTCCGTCTCCACGCCGGACACCGCGAACTCGACAGCGGTCACCGGGTACTTGGCCAGCCGGAAGATGCGGTCGATGTTGCTGCCGGACTCGGCGATCCGGGCCGCTATCGCAGCGGTCGCCTCCGCGGTGAGCGGGTGGCCGAGCACCGTGACCAGGGAGCGGCCGAGACCGCGCGGCCGGTTGTCGCCGATACCGGAGATGATCTCCGCCTGCAGCTTCAGTGACTCCGCCCAGCTGTGGACGGTCGCCCGCAGATCGCCCTCCAGGCTCCGGGGCGGCTCGGTCACCAGCGCGCACAGCACTATCCGGCCACGGGTGACGACCTGCTCGATGTCGACCACGTCGACGGAGTAGGCGGCGAGGGTGTCGAACAGGCCGGCCGTGATGCCCGGTCGGTCCTTGCCGAAGATCTTGACGAGAAGCGTGGGAACGTCAGAGGTCTGCGAAGCGCTCATGGTGCTCCAACCGTATCCGGCACCCGGTGCCTCCCGCGCCCGAGGTCCGCCTGACGGACACGGCCCCCGGGGCGGGTCCGGCCCGCGCCGTCACGTTCACCGCGGTCCCGCGTGCGCGGGGCGGCGCTGGAAGCGGAAGGCGGTGAAATCGGTGGTCGCCCACCCTCCCCCGGCGGGGACGCCGGCGCCCACGGTGCCCAGGGCGGTGGTTCCACCGGGCCGGGCTCAGGACGGCGGGGACAGCGGTCCCGGCTCGGCTGGCGGCGGGGTCAGCGGTCCCGCGTCCCCGAGGGGCTTCGGCAGGGGTCCGCTTCGTGCCCGGCCAGTTCCCCGTCGGCTCCGGCTCCTGCCCCGGTGCCGCGGGTGGGGGAGGAGCGGACCGTCGTCCCCGGACGGAGGCGGATCGGGCGGGCGCAGCGCCCGGCCAGTTCCCCGTCGGCTCCGGCTCCGGCTCCGGCCCCGATGCCGCGGGTGGCGGAGGAGCGGACCGTCGTCCCCGGACGGAGGGGGATCGGGCGGGCGCTGCCGGAAGCGCAGGCCACCGGGGCGCTCAGGCGGTGGCTCCAGCGGCCCGGCGGCGGCCGAGCGGCCCGGCGGAGCGACCGCGGCCGCCCCCGTTTCGTGCCCGGGGTCCTACCGACCGCCCCTGGGCCGCCGCGGTGGCGCCGGAGGCGGGGGAGGCGGCGGCGGGGGCCCCTCACCCCACCGGGACGGCGGCCGGCCCCCGGGCCGTTCCCCGGGTCCCGGGGGCCGACGCGGCGTTCCCGGCCGCGGTCCCAGCGGCCCGGCCACGGTAGGGGCGCCGTACACGTCGTCGCCGGATTGCTGCTCGTCGCCGTCGGGCTGCTGCCCCGCGCTCCCGGACCGCCGGCCCGCACGGCTCTCTTCCCGCCCGGTGCCGACAGGCGGGAGGGCGCCGGAGCCGGGCTGCCCGCCGCCCGGCGCCCGCCCGGCGTCGGACGGCGGAGGGGTGTGCGACCCCGCCGGCCGCGCGTCCTCGGGTCCTCCTGCCTCCGCTCCCGCCCCTTCCCGCAGTCGCAGGTACGGGTTGGTGCCAGGGTTGGGCGGCCGGTGCGGCGCGCCCGGCCGGTAGGGCCCCGAGGGCGGCGGCCCCGCGTGCGCCGTACCGCCGGCCCTCGCGCCACCCCCGCCCGCGGCACCCGCCCCCGCCGTCCAGGCGCCCCGTGCCAACGCCGTCGCGCCCGACCCCGCCGCCCCGCTCGCCCGTGCCAGCAGCGCCCCGGCCGCCCCCGCCCCCGCGCCCCACACGGCACCCAGCAGCAGCGCCGTACCGAGGCGTCCGCGCAGGTCGACGCTGGCGCCGAAGGCGTCGAAGCCGAGCACCGACAGCGAGGCGTCCACGGACACCTCCGTCAGCCAGACCAGCAGCGGCAGCGCCAGCGCGGTCGCGACGCCCAGCCGTACGGCGCACCGCCCGGCGAAAGCCGGCGAGCGTGCCTCGCCCGGCGCCACGGGAGTCCGTACCGCCGTCAGTACCCCGCTCATCAGCATCGTCAGCGCCGCCGCCACCCCGAGCAGCCACACCCGTTGGTCCAGCTCCGCCAGCCGCCCGAGCGTGACCGGCCGCTCGGCGCCGGCGCCCAGCAGCTCGTCCAGCGGAGCCGGGAGGACCCGGACCAGCTCACCGGTGGCCCGCCCGTCCCACGGCACGAACAGTCCGATCGGAATGCCGAGCCACACCCCGTTCGGCGCGCCCAGCAACGCGGCCCCCGCGATCCGCCGGGGATGGTCGTCGCCGATCGCCGCGTAGGCCGCCGCCGCGAAGCCGGCCGCCACCGCCGTCAGCGCCACCGTGACCAGAGCGGACACGGCCGGCCGCACCACCCGGTGCACGGCCTCGCACCCGCGCGGCAGGGGAGCGCGGCGCGAGGCCAGCAGCGCGATCAGCAGGACCCCGGCCGACCAGACCAGGCCGCCCAGCAGCGTCGGCGCGGTGTCGACGGTGAAGCCGACGGCCGCCTCGGCGTCGACGAGGTCACCGATCCGGCCGGGCAGCGGCCCGCCGATGTCACCCACGTCGCCGAGCCCCGGAATCTCAGGACCACCGCCCCCGCCGCCAGGCAGGCCGTCGACTCCGAGCGAGCCGCCGTCGATCGTGATGACGTCGTGGCCCGCCCAGGCCAGCCCGCCCGTCATCCCCACGAACAGAGCGGTCACCGCACCCGCGCGCGCGAGGAGTTCGGCGGGTGCGACCACGGCTCCGGCCGCCCGCAGGGACCGCAGGAAGAAGAACGACAGCAGCAGCGCACCGACCAGACCCACGCCCAGGGGCGTCATCTCCATGGCCATGTGCGCCTCGGCCCCTTGCAGTCCGAACGCGGACACATCACCGGTCGGGGTGACCGAACCGCCCGCGCCGAGCGCCACGACCGCCGCGGTCATCGGCCCCAACGAGCCCGCGGCGTCCGCGTCCAGCAGGCGCAGCCCGAGCGCCGCCGTTCCCGCCATGCCGATCAACGCCCAGCTCACGGAGGCGATCGCGGACAGCAGGACGTCTCCCCACGGCACCTTGGTGCCGTACTCCTCGGATCCGACGCTCGTGGACGCACTCATGGCAGACCCCCCGATCCGCTGCGCGGCCCAGTCGCCGCGCATGTCCCCCTCGCGTGGAATACCACTGTCCGGGCAGGTTTCAACCCCGTCAACGGGAACGGCCGATGGATGCCCACGCGGCTTTCACAAGGTCCGACTTTCGGTCAGGGGCCCGAGCCTGAAATAGTGCCCCCCGATGTTCGACATCCCTGGACTCCCCGCGACGGGGGTACATCGGGGGACAACTCAGTGGGGCATGGAGTGCCGGAACTCGTACTGGAATCAAATGGACGGACCTGGACGCTCGATCCGTCCCGGTCATATGCGCTCGGACGCGATCCGCAGGGGGAGCTTGTCTTCGACGACGCCAGGGTCTCCTGGCGGCATGCCACGATCAGTTTCAACGGCCGCAGTTGGGTCGTCGAGGATCACGGCAGTACCAACGGCACGTTCGTGCACGGGCAGCGCATCCAGCAGATGGAGCTCGCCGCCGGCACGGTGGTGAACCTGGGCAACGCGACCGACGGACCGCGTCTGAACCTGACCGGAGCCCAGGCCGCCGCGGGCGCGCCGCAGGCGGCCCAGCAGCAGCCGTACGCCGCTCGGGGCACGGACGCGGGCTGGGCGCACCAGGCGCCGGTACAGGAGCCGCAGCAGCAGGCCCCGCAGCACGGGCAGCAGCAGGCCGGCTGGCAGCCGCAGCAGCCGCAGCAGGGTGTACCGCACTTCCCGCAGCAGCAGGGGACCGGTGGCGCGGCGGGGGCGCCGCCGGTCTACGGCGATCGCAGCCCGACCACGTTCCACCAGTTCTCGCTCGGCCGCGTGATGCGCATCGGCCGTGCCCTGGAGAACGATCTGGTCGTCTCCGACCTCCAGGTCTCCCGTCACCACGCGGAGTTCCACTCGACGCCCGACGGGCGCATGGAGATCCGCGACCTCGGCTCGCACAACGGCACGTACGTCAACGGCCAGCCGATCACCAAGGGCGGCTCCCAGCTGCTCGGCCCGAGCGACATCGTGGGCGTCGGCCACTCGACGTTCCAGATCGTCGGGGACCGGCTCGAGGAGTTCGTCGACACCGGTGAGGTCTCGTTCTCCGCCCGTCACCTGACCGTCACGGTCGACGGCGGCAAGCAGATCCTCAAGGACGTCTCCTTCGGCGTGCCCGAGAAGTCGCTGATCGCGGTCATCGGCCCGTCCGGATCCGGCAAGTCGACCCTGCTCAAGGCGCTCACCGGCTACCGGCCCGCCGACCAGGGCGAGGTCCTCTACGACAACCGGAACCTCTACAAGCAGTTCGCCGAGCTGCGTCAGCGCATCGGGCTGGTCCCGCAGGACGACATCCTGCACAAGGAACTGACCGTCAAGAAGGCCCTGAAGTACGCGGCCAAGCTGCGCTTCCCGGCCGACACCACCGGCGCGGAGCGCGACGCCCGCATCGACGAGGTGCTGCGCGAGCTCAAGCTCGACATCCACAAGGACAAGAAGGTCACCTCCCTGTCCGGTGGCCAGCGCAAGCGCGTGTCCGTCGCCCTGGAGCTGCTCACCAAGCCGTCGTTGATCTTCCTGGACGAGCCGACCTCCGGTCTCGACCCGGGCATGGACCGCGACGTGATGCAGCTGCTGCGCGGCCTCGCCGACGACGGCCGCACCGTCCTCGTCGTCACCCACTCGGTGGCCGAGCTGGCGATCTGCGACAAGCTGCTGGTGATGGCGCCGGGCGGCTCGGTGGCCTACTTCGGCCCGCCGGAGGAGGCGCTGAACTTCTTCGGCTACGACACCTGGGCCGACGTCTTCTCCGCCTTCGAGAACTACCGCGACTACGACTGGGCGGGCCGCTGGAAGGGCTCGCAGCACTACCAGATGTACGCCGCGGACATCGACGCCGTCGCCCCGCAGGCCGTTCAGGTCCCGGCGATGCAGGCGATGAAGCCGCCGAAGCCGCAGGGCTGGATGTCCCAGTTCGTCACGCTGGTGCGGCGCTACGTCTCGGTGATCGTCTCCGACAAGGGCTTCCTCGCCCTGATGGTGATCCTGCCGGCGGTGCTCGGCGCGGTGAGCCTGCTCATCGACGCCGACAAGGGCCTGCTGCCCAACCCCGCCCACCCGCAGACCGGCCGGATCGTTCCCAACGGCACCGCCACCACGGTCCTGCTGATCCTCGCGGTCGGCGCCTGCTTCGCCGGCGCCGCCAACTCCGTCCGTGAGCTGATCAAGGAACGGGTCATCTACGAACGGGAGCGCGCGACCGGCCTGTCGCGGTCCGCGTACCTGATGTCCAAGGTCTTCGTACTCGGCGTGATCACCGTGCTGCAGGGCCTGCTGGTCGGCGTCATCGGGTTCGCCACCCGGGAGATCCCGGAGGAGGGGCTGGTCCTCGGGGGGCTGACGCTCGTCGAGCTGTCCCTGCCGATCATGGGGCTGGGCTTCACCTCGATGATGTTCGGCCTGATCATCTCCTCGCTGGTGAAGACCGCGGAGAAGACCATGCCGTTGCTGGTCATGTTCGCGATCATCCAGGTCGTCTTCACCGGCTGCCTCTTCGCCCTGAACGGCGCGGTCGGCGTCAACCAGTTCTCGTACCTGATGCCGTCGCGCTGGGCGGTCGCCGCGGCCGGCGCCACGCTGGACTTCAACCGGGTCAGTCCGCCGGAGAAGGGCGCCGAGGCGGACCCGCTGTGGGAGCACACCGTCGGCGCCTGGGGCCTGAACATGGCCGCGCTGATCGTCCTCGGGGTGATCTGCGGCTTCTTCGTGGCCCGCTTCCTGCGCCGCCACGAGCCCGAGGTCATGCGCAAGTGACCCGCGGCCGAGACGCCCCGAAGGGCGGCACCCTCCTGAGGGTGCCGCCCTTCGGCGTTCGGTCGCGAGCCGGCGTGAAGAGGTCCGCGCTGACCTCAGTACGCGCTGTCGACGTTGTCCATGGTGCCGTACTTGTCCGCCGCGTAGTTGCAGGCGGCGACGATGTTGGCGACCGGGTCGTAGATGTTCTTGGAGGTGCCGGGCACGTGGTAGGCCTCGAACGTCGGCGGGATCACCTGGAGCAGGCCCTTCGACGGGATGCCGTTGATGGCGTTGATGTCCCAGTCGTTGATGGCCTTCGGGTTGCCGGAGGACTCCCGCATGATGTTGCGGTGGATGCCCTCGTAGCTACCCGGGATGCCGTGCTTCTTCATGATGTCCCGGGCCTCGCGGATCCAGCCGTCGAGGTTGTCGGCGTAGCTCTTTGTCGGGACCTGCTTGGCCTCGACGCGCTTGGCGGACCGGCTCGCGGTCTCCTTGGCCTCGCGCTTCTCCACGGCCTTCTCGGCGGTGGCCTTCTTGGCGGTGGCCTTGGTGGCCGCCTCCTGCTTCGCCTCGATGGAGGCGACCTTCTGGCCGGCACCGGCGAGGTGGCCGGTCACACCGGCGTGCACGTCCTGGATCCGCTCGGTGCTGTACGCCACCTTGGCCGTGGGAGCGGCCTCGCTCGTGGTCGTCTGGCCGCTGGCCGGAACCGCGGTGAGGGCGACGGCGGCGGCGCCGAGCGTGCCGACACCGGCGATCGCCATCTTGTGGGTGCGGTTCAGGGGACGACTGTGACCACGGGTGAAGATGTTCTTGGGCATGGCGGGATAGACCTCTTCGAATAGCGCGGAGGTCGCTCTCGTCCGGTGGGGACAGTTGGTGCTTCCGGCACAAACGCCGCGGGGCGGGACCCGCCGCGTTGAGCGACGAGAGCAATTCTTAGCGGTCGCAAAATCCGGAGGCAAAGGTGTGACGTACGATCCGAGGTAGTGGATCAGGGAGGGGTGAAACCGGGCAGATTGGACTATCCGGCCCGGTCAAAACGGACGAGTCGTTCTCCTACCCTCCTTCGTACGTGACGTGCACCCTATGCGGGGGCTCACACCGGCCCCCCGCTCTTCTCACCGTTGGTTGCTGGAGCAATGCAATCTGTGAGGGTTTGCGCCGCGCTCCTGCGGCAGGAGGAGATGGACGTCCCCGAACTCGTGCCACAGGTAGCGCCCCCGGACCGCCGCGTCGTACCCGCGGTCGAGCGCCGCCCGCCCCGCCACCGCCTCCAGCATCAGCAGATGCGAGGCCTCGGGCTCGTGCAGCCCCGTCAGCAGCCCGTCCACCACCCGCACCCCGCGCTCCGGAGTCACGACCAGATCGGTCCAACCCGTCCGAGCCCGTACGAGTCCGTCGGCACCGGCCGTCGACTCCACCGCCCGCACAGCCGTCGTCCCGACGGCCACCACCCGGCCGTCCCCCGCCGTCGCGGCGTTGATCAGCCGCGCCGACGTCTCCGGCACGGAGAACCGCTCCGGGTACGGCGGCTCGTGCGCCTGAGCCGAAGCCACCCCCGTGTGCAGCGTCACCGGCGCGAACTGCACCCCCCGGCTCACCAGCTCCGCCACCAGCCGCGCCGTGAAGGGCCGCGCCGCGCTCGGCATCTCCGCGCTGCCCGACCCGTCCGCGGACGGCAGCGCGAACACCGTCTGGTACGCGGACAACGGCTGATCCCGTTCCGTGTAGGAGTAGCGAATGGGCCGCCCGTACTCCCGCAGCAGCACGGGCACCTCGGCTCCCGACACCCGGGCCCACCACAACCGCTCCCCGCGCGCACTCAGGGGCTCCTCCAGCACGAGCCGCGCACCGCCGGGCAGCCGCACCCTCGTCCCCTCCTGTCCTCCCGCCCGTCTCCCGCCCCCCTCCGGAGGAAGCCCTCCACGCCCTGCTGACTCCGCTGCCCCTGCCTCTACCTCCGCACGCGCGCGCGTGGTGCCCCTCCCGTCCGGAACCCGCAGCTCCACCGCCCACCGGCCGTCGTCCCCCCGCGTGGAGAAGTGCACCACCACGCGCGCGTGCCCGACGCGCCCGTCGACGGCGGCCGCCAGCGTGGCCGACGTGTTGACGACCAGCAGATCACCGGCCCGCAGCAGCTCCGGCAGCTCACCGAACACGTGATGCGACACCTCGGTGCCACGCGACACCAGCAGCCGCACGGCGTCCCGGTCCAGTCCGGGCCCGCGCTGCTCGGCGGGCACCCGTGCCGACAGCTCCCGCGGAACGTGCGGCACCGTCGTCATCGCACTCCCTCCAGCAGCGCCGGAGCCCCGTAGCGGCCGCTGGCCGGCCGCTCGTCCAGGAGCCTGAGCAGCGCCGGGACGACACTCGCCGGATCGGGCCGCGGATCGTCGTCGTCCGGTACGGCCGCCGCGTACAGGTCCGTGGCCATGTCCCCGGGGTCGACCGCCCAGACCCGCACCCCGGGCTCCTCGGCGCCCAGCACCGCCGCCAGCCGGTCCAGGGCCGCCTTGGACGCGCCGTAGCCGCCCCACGTCTCGTACGCCTGTGCCGCGGCGTCCGAGCTGACCGTCAGCACTGCGCCCGCCGGGGCCGCCCGCAGCGACGGCAGCGCCTCCTGGACCAGGCCCAACGCGGCCACGACGTTCACCTCCACGGCCCGCCGCAGCCCGTCGAGCGCCAGCCTCTCCAGCCGCACCAGCGGCTCCGCACCCAGCGCACTCGCATTGCTGACCAGCAGGTCCACCCCGCCCAGCCGCCGGGCGGCCGCCACCAGCCCGGCCCGGTGCCCGGCGTCGGTGACGTCCCCGGGCAGCGCCGCCACGCGCGTGCCGTACGCCTCCAGCGCCGCCGCCGTCTCCTCGAGCACCGCCGCCGTCCTGGCGTCGAGCACCAGGTCCCAGCCCCGTGCCGCCAGGGCCTCGGCCAACGCCCGGCCCAGGCCCTTCGACGCTCCCGTGATGATCGCGACCGGCATGACACACGTCCCTTCGTCGTCCACGCCGCCTGATCGGCTCGGCGTGGTCCTCACCGTAGGAACCGGGCCGCGCCGGCGCGTCGGGCACGGGCCGCAACCGTGCGGGGCCTTCGCCCTAGGACCGGTGGGCAGGACCTCCGGCCTAGGCCCGGCGCCCTAGGCGAAGGCGGTCACAGGTCCGATCCCGGTGTCACACCCCGCCGGTACCGTGAGGACATGAGTCACGGCCCCCGGTCCGGCCTCGCCGCGGTGAGTTCCGCGCTGCTGGCCATGAGCAGGCACCTCGAGGTGCGCGACGTCCTCAAGACGATCGTCGCCTCGGCCCGCGAGCTGCTCGACGCGCAGTACGCGGCACTCGGTGTCCCCGACGACCACGGCGGCTTCGCCCAGTTCGTGGTCGACGGCGTCAGCGAGGAACAGTGGAAGGCCATCGGCCCCCTGCCGCGCCAGCACGGCATCCTCGCCGCGATGCTGCACGAGGCCGGGCCCGAGCGCCTCGCCGACGTCCGCAAGGACCCCCGCTTCGGCGGCTGGCCGTCCGCCCACCCGGACCTGGCCGACTTCCTGGGCCTGCCGATCCGCGACGGCGACGAGGTCATCGGGGCCCTGTTCCTCGCCAACAAGAACTGCGCGAGACCCGAGGGCACCTGCGGCTTCACCCCGGACGACGAGGAGCTGCTGGGCATCCTCGCCCAGCACGCCGCGATCGCCCTCACCAACGCCCGCCTGTACGAACGCAGCCGCGAGCTGACCATCGCCGAGGAACGCTCCCGCCTCGCCCACGAACTGCACGACGCGGTCAGCCAGAAACTGTTCTCGCTGCGCCTGACCGCCCAGGCCGCCGCCACCCTGGTCGACCGCGACCCCGCGCGCGCCAAGGGCGAGCTGCAACAGGTCGCCGCGCTCGCCGCGGAGGCCGCCGACGAGCTGCGCGCCGCCGTCGTCGAGCTGCGGCCCGCCGCCCTGGACGAGGACGGCCTGGTCGCCACCCTCCGCACCCATGTCCAGGTCCTCGACCGCGCCCACACCGCACGCGTGACCTTCGCCGGCCACGGGGTCAAGGCCCTGCCCGCCGCCCAGGAGGAGGCGATGCTGCGCGTCGCCCAGGAGGCGCTGCACAACGCCCTGCGCCACGCGGCGGCGGAACACGTCGACGTGACGCTGCACCGGCGCGGCACCGGGGCCGTACTGCGCGTCACCGACGACGGCACCGGCTTCGACCCGCAGGCGGTGCGCCGCGCGGGACGCCACCTGGGCCTCGTCTCGATGCGGGACCGGGCCGGCGGGGCCGGCGGCAGGCTGACCGTGTCATCGGCGCCCGGCAAGGGCACCACGATCGAGATGGAGGTCCCCGGTGGCTGACGCAATCAAGGTGCTGCTCGTCGACGACCACCAGGTGGTCCGCCGGGGCCTGCGCACCTTCCTGGAGGTGCAGGACGACATCGAGGTGGTGGGCGAGGCCGCGGACGGCGCCGAGGGGGTCGACCGCGCCGAGGAACTGAAACCCGATGTGATCCTCATGGACGTCAAGATGCCGGGCATGGACGGCGTCGAGGCGCTGCGCAGACTCCGCGAGCTCGACAACCGCGCGCGGGTGCTGGTCGTCACCAGCTTCACCGAACAGCGCACCGTGGTCCCGGCCCTGCGGGCGGGTGCGGCCGGTTACGTCTACAAGGACGTCGATCCCGACGCGCTGGCGGGAGCCATCCGCTCCGTCCACGCGGGCCACATCCTGCTCCAGCCCGAGGTCGCGGGCGCCCTCCTGTCCCAGGAGGAGGGCAACTCCGGCCAGGGGAGAGCCGGCGCCCTCACGGAGCGGGAGCGCGAAGTGCTGGCCCTGATAGCGGACGGCCGCTCCAACCGGGAGATCGCCCGCGCGCTGGTGCTTTCGGAGAAGACCGTCAAGACCCACGTCTCGAACATCCTGATGAAACTCGACCTCGCGGACCGCACTCAGGCCGCGCTGTGGGCCGTGCGCCACGGTGCCACCGGCTGATCCGTGACGGGTCGCCCCGTACGCGGCGGCAACCCGGAGGGTTCCCTTCCGGTCGGAGATTCATACCGTCGTGGGAATGTCCCCCATATGGCGCATCCTGTGGGGGGTCCGACCGTTCTCCAGTGCGTGCCGCGGCGACTGCGGCGGCAATCGCAAGGAGGGGTTGTAAGTGAAGAACCTGAAGAAGGCAGCGGCCGTGACGATGATGGCCGGCGGGCTGATCGCCGCCGGCGCGGGCATGGCTTCCGCCACCGATGGCGCCGTCGCCCACGGCGAGGCCATCGGCTCCCCGGGCGTCGCCTCCGGCAACGTCGTCCAGGCGCCGGTCCACATCCCGGTGAACGCCGTCGGCAACAGCGTCAACGTCATCGGCCTCCTGAACCCGGCCTTCGGCAACCACGGCGTCAACCACTGACCCAGGCCGGCCACCAAGCCCACCACGGCCTCCCGGGCCCCACCCGGGAGGCCGGTCGTGTTCCCGGCTCCCCCAGCTGCGGGCAGTCGTGCCGCTGGGGCGGCACGGGCGGCGCAGCCGCACCCCGCAACGCCGGGCAGCCCCCACCCCCGGCCCGCCCCGACGCCGGGGCCCCACCGAGAGACGTCACCCCACCCCGCGCGACGTCGCCCCCGCGCAACCAAGGGACGTCACCGCACCCCCCGTTCCCGTTCCTCCACGACGGAGTTGTACGCCGCGACCTGCGCCCGCCGAGCCGTCCGCTCCACCGGCCGCAACGCCTCCCCCCGCGCCGCCATCTCGGACGCGCTCACCGCACCGCCGTGGCCGTTCTCATACGCCAGGGACACCAGGGCCCCCACCCGCTGCGCCAGCTCCAGCACCCGCACCGCCCGCGGCGGATACCCCGGCGCCAGGACCTCCCGTCCGTGTTCGGACCGCGCCCGGTACGCCGCGACCGCCGCCTCCGCCACCGGCCCCGACCCGGCGACATCCAGCCGCGTCAGCACCTCCGTCGCGTCCCGCAACGCCTCCGCCAGCTCCCGCTCCGCCTCCCCGAGCGAGGGCACGTCGGCCGGCGGCGCCTCCCGCACCGGCAGGCAGTGCCAGACCACCTCGACATGGACATCACCCTCGGGCCCGGCCTCGCACACCTCCGGCACCAGCCCGAGCGCGGCACCGTGGCAGATCACCGCCTCCTCCGCCTCCAGCGCCCGCGCGTTGAAGTCCGCCGGTCCGCTCAGCCCCAGCGGATGACCGGGCGCGGGCAGCGCGACCCGCAGTCCGGTCGCCCCGAGCGCCCGCAGCCGCCCCAGCGCCAGCGTGAGACCGACCGGCGCCGATTCACCGGGCAGCCCCTCCACCCGGTGCACCGCGTCCTCACCGACAACGGCGAGCGCGGCGTCATCCGGCGAGACCATTCCGGCAATAAGGGCATTTCCCCAGGCGGCAAGGCGCCCTGCGCGTGGTTCCGAGAGCATGCCCCCCACCCTAAGGACCGGACCGATGGAACGGTGAAGCCGACCGGTGGCGTAGATTTCCTGGAGGGCCTGCGCCCACCGGCGCGGCGGCCCGAGCCACAGGCGTACGCGACAGCCGAGACCGGCCACAATGCAAGGGGAGACAACGCGCTCATGAGCGATGTTCTGGAGCTTCAGGACGTATCCGTGGTCCGCGAGGGCCGGGCTCTGGTGGACCAGGTCTCCTGGTCGGTGAAGGAGGGTGAGCGCTGGGTCATCCTGGGCCCCAACGGCGCCGGCAAGACCACCCTCCTCAATGTCGCGTCCAGCTACCTCTACCCCAGCAAGGGCACCGCCACCGTCCTCGGCGAGACCCTCGGCGAGCCCGGTACCGACGTCTTCGAACTGCGCCCGCGCATCGGCATGGCCGGCATCGCCATGGCCGACAAGCTGCCCAAGCGCCAGACCGTCCTGCAGACCGTCCTGACCGCCGCCTACGGCATGACCGCCGGCTGGCAGGAGGAGTACGAGGACATCGACGAGCAGCGTGCCCGTGCCTTCCTCGACCGTCTCGGCATGACCGAGTACCTGGACCGGAAGTTCGGCACCCTCTCCGAGGGCGAGCGCAAGCGCACGCTGATCGCCCGGGCCCTGATGACCGACCCCGAGCTGCTGCTCCTGGACGAGCCGGCCGCCGGCCTCGACCTCGGCGGCCGCGAGGACCTCGTCCGCCGCCTCGGCCGGCTCGCCCGTGACCCGATCGCCCCCTCGATGATCATGGTCACCCATCACGTCGAGGAGATCGCCCCGGGCTTCACCCACGTCCTGATGATCCGTCAGGGCAAGGTCATGGCGGCAGGCCCGCTGGAGCTCGAGCTCACCTCCCGCAACCTCTCCCTCTGCTTCGGGCTGCCGCTCGTCGTCGAGCAGGTCGGCGACCGCTGGACCGCACAGGGGCTCCCTCTGTCCTGACCGCCCCCCGTGCGCCCTGTCCCGGTGCGTCCCGCGGACCTACCATGACCGTGTGAACGACATCGACGCATGGGTGTGGTGGCTCGTCGCCGCGGCAGGGCTCGGAATTCCGCTCGTCGTGACGGCGATGCCGGAGTTCGGGATGCTGGCCGTCGGCGCGGTCGCCGCCGCCGTCGCCTCCGGGTTCGGCGCGGACGTCGTCGTCCAGGTGCTCGTCTTCGTCGTCGCCTCGGTCGCCCTCATCGCCGTCGTCCGGCCCATCGCCGCCCGGCACCGCTCCCAACGGCCGCAACTCGCCACGGGAACGGACGCGTTGAAGGGCAGACAGGCCGTCGTACTGGAACGGACCGACAGCTCCGGCGGTCGGATCAAGCTCGCCGGGGAGGTCTGGTCGGCACGCGCACTCGACACCGGGCGCGTCTACGAGACGGGCGAGGAAGTGGACGTCGTGGACATCGAGGGGGCCACGGCGATCATCATGTGACCTCGCCGGACGAAAGTGGACCGAACACCCCCCGAGGTGCGCGACGGTCTGTCAGACTCGACCAGCAAGATCCTCAACGGCCGTAAGATCAGCAGTCGTCGGGGTCAGTAAGCAGTCGTCAGGGTCAATAGGATCTGCCAGAGCGCCGAAGCGGAGAAGGGGACGGACAACCACGATGGGTCCGGTCGTCATCGTCTTGATCATCCTGGTGGTGTTGGTCTTCATCGCCCTGATCAAGACCATCCAGGTCATCCCACAGGCAAGCGCCGCCATCGTCGAGCGCTTCGGCCGGTACACGCGGACACTGAACGCGGGCCTCAACATCGTCGTCCCGTTCATCGACACCATCCGCAACCGCATCGACCTGCGCGAACAGGTCGTCCCCTTCCCGCCGCAGCCGGTCATCACCCAGGACAACCTGGTCGTCAACATCGACACGGTCATCTACTACCAGGTGACCGACGCCCGCGCCGCGACGTACGAGGTGGCCAGCTACATCCAGGCGATCGAGCAGCTGACCGTCACCACACTCCGCAACATCATCGGCGGCATGGACCTGGAGCGGACCCTGACCTCCCGCGAGGAGATCAACGCGGCCCTGCGCGGCGTCCTCGACGAGGCCACCGGCAAGTGGGGCATCCGCGTCAACCGCGTCGAACTCAAGGCCATCGAACCGCCCACCTCCATCCAGGACTCGATGGAGAAGCAGATGCGCGCCGACCGCGACAAGCGCGCCGCGATCCTCCAGGCCGAAGGCGTCCGGCAGTCCGAGATCCTGCGCGCCGAGGGCGAGAAGCAGTCCCAGATCCTGCGCGCCGAGGGCGAGGCCAAGGCCGCCGCCCTGCGTGCCGAAGGCGAGGCCCAGGCCGTCCGTACGGTCTTCGAGGCCATCCACGCCGGCGACCCGGACCAGAAGCTCCTCTCCTACCAGTACCTCCAGATGCTCCCGAAGATCGCCGAGGGCGACGCCAACAAGCTCTGGATCGTCCCCAGCGAGATCGGCGACGCCCTCAAGGGCCTGTCCGGCGCCATGGGCAACTTCGGCGGCCTGGGCGGCGGTTCGGGCGGTGGCGGCGGCGCGAGCGTCCCGGCCCAGGAGCGGCGCGAGAAGCCGTCCATCGACTGACGGCAGTACCCGCCGCGCCGATGGGGGCGCACCTCTCACCAGAGGTGCGCCCCCATCGGCGCAGCGGACCGCGGTCGCGGGCTATGCGGCAGGCTGGGCCAGCCATTCCGGCAGAGCGTCGAAGTCGTCCTGCCCCAACGCGAGCAGCATCGCGTCAGCAGGAGTCGGTTCGAACGGCACCCGGAGCAGCGGCATGTCCGCCTGCTCCGGCGTCCGGTTCGCTTTGCGGTGATTGTCCTCCGCGCACGAGGCCACCGTGTTCAGCCAGGTGTCCTGCCCGCCGTGCGACCGCGGGACCACGTGGTCGACGGTCGTCGCCCGTCGCCCGCAGTAGGCGCACCGGTGCCGGTCCCGGACCAGCACGCCCCGCCGCGACCACGGGGCGCGTCTTCGGAAGGGCACCCGTACGTATTGGCACAGCCTGATCACCCGGGGCGCCGGTATGTCGAGCGCGGCTCCGCGCATCCGAAGTTCGGGGTGGGCCTGTTCGACGACGGCCTTGTCCTGGAGCACCAGAACGACGGCTCGATTCAGCGTCACCGTCGACAACGGCTCGAAGCTCGCGTTCAGTACCAGCGTGTCCCGCATACCAGCCCACCTCCCGTGCGCACCGGCCCACCCCCTGGCGGGCTGGGATCAACTCTGGCCGGGCACGCCGGGATGGACAACGCAATATCTGCTGCTCCTGCGGGGGCCACGCCCCCGCCACCCCCGCAACAAAAATGCCCGCCCCTGATCCATTCCAAGACCAGAGGCGGGCAAACGTTCCGTGAACGCTCGGGACACTAACCCTCGGCGGGCACCTCGTACTCACCGATCAGCTGGGCACGCCCGATGGCGTGGAACCGCAGATTGAAACCGACGAACGCCGGGGTGCTGTCCGCGTCCGGTCCCAGCTTCTCCTGGTCCACGGCGTACACCGTGAACACGTACCGGTGCGGCCCGTCCCCGGGCGGCGGCGCGGCACCGCCGAAGTCCTTGCTGCCGAAGTCGTTGCGCGCCTGTACGGCCCCCTCCGGCAGCCCTTCGAATGTGCCGCTGCCCGCGCCGGCCGGCAGCTCGGTCACCGAGGCCGGGATGTCGAACACCACCCAGTGCCAGAACCCGCTGCCGGTCGGGGCGTCCGGGTCGTAGCACGTCACGGCGAAACTCTTGGTCCCGGCGGGGAAGTCTTCCCACCGCAGCTGCGGCGAGGTGTTGCCGGCCGCGTGGACCTGAGCGTCCTTGAGCGTCGCGCCCTCCTGGACGTCCTCACTCGTGACCGTGAACGACGGCACGGGCGGGTGGAAGGCATGGGGGAGTGGACGCCGCTTGAGGTCGGTCACCTCGGTACCTCCTGATCGTTCGGTGCTGAGACGACCGAGCCTAGGACCCCTAGAACCAGTTCCGCTTGCTGCCGACCTCGGAGAGCCACTGGTTGAGGTACGCGACCCAGTCGGTGCCCTGGTAGTCGTTCAGCCCCACCTGGAAGGAACGGAACGTGTCGCTGCCCTCGCTGAACAGCCCCGGCTTCTTGTCCATCTCCAGCACGACGTCCATCGCCTGCGCGTCCGCCACGAAGCTCAGCTCGACCTGGTTCAGCCCGCGGTACTGCTGAGGCGGGAGGAACTCGATCTCCTGGTAGAAGGGCAGCTTCTGCCGTGTCCCCCGGATGTGCCCGCGCTCCATGTCCGCGTTCTTGAAACGGAAGCCGAGCTGGATGAACGCGTCCAGGATCGCCTTCTGGGCCGGCAGCGGGTGCACATTGATCGCGTCCAGGTCACCGGAGTCGACCGCGCGCGCGATCTCCAGCTCCGTGGTCACACCGATGTCCATCCCGCGCAGCGACTGCCCGTCGATCGTGGTGATCGGCGTCTCCCAGGGGATCTCGAGGCCGAACTGCACCGCGTGCACCGCGTTCGCCTTCAGCTCGAAGGCACCGCCGAGCCGGCTCTTCGTGAACTCGATGTCCTGCTTGTACTCCTGGTCGCCGTTCTCCACCTCGACCTTGGCCTGCAGACCGACCGACAGCGCCTCGATCTGCTGGTCGACGGACCCGCCCTGGATCCGCACCTCACCCTGGACGACACCGCCCGGAACGACGTTGACCTCACTCAGCACGGTCTCGACCGAGGCCCCGCCGGCCCCCAGGCTCGCGAGCAGCTTCTTGAACGCCATGTCTCTCCCTCTCCAGGCATTGTGTGAACCCTTGATCCCTACAAACGCGATTCGACCGTGGCCGGTTCCGCGCCCCACACCCTGGCAAGGCGCACGAGCCCTGGCCACCCCGCGCAGGCCCTCGGCTGCGTTACGCTCGGACGGCATGATCGCGAGCCCCGACCGTACGCCTCTGCCCGAAAATCCCTTCGACCGCCCCGTCCCCGAAGGGGCCCCCGACCTCCTGGGCCGCACCCTGGTGCGCGACACCCCGGGCGGCCCGGTCATCCTCCGCCCGACAGGGGTCGAGGCCTACGACGGTGAGAACGATCCCGGCTCCCTCGTCCGCAGCGGTCGTCCACCCCGCAACGGCGTGATGTCCCCTCCCCCCGGACACGGGTACGCCTACGCCACCCACGGCATGTCAGGGCGGTCAGCATGAACGTCGACTTCCTCGCCCGTCCTGCGGAAGAGGTCGCCCCCAAGCTGCTCGGGCGCGTCCTCACTTGCAGGACTTCCGAAGGGGCCGTGAGCATCGCCATCACGGAAACCGAGGCGTACTCCGGTACGGCTGACCCGGCTTCCCACGCCTACCGAGGCCGGACACCCCGCAACGCCGTCATGTTCGGAGCCGCAGGACACCTGTATGTCTACCGGTCCCACGGTCTCCACTGGTGCGCCAACGTCGTCACCGGCACGGACGGCATCGCGTCGGCCGTCCTCATCCGGGCGGGCAGGGTCATCGAAGGGGAAGACCTGGCGCGCGAGCGGCGAGGAGCGAAGGTCGAGAGCCCACGTCTTGCGCGGGGTCCGGGGAACTTCTGCCAGGCGCTCGGCATCACGGCGGAGCACAACGGCACAGACCTGCTGACGGGCGCGTCGGTCGCGCTGTCCGAGGGCGAGCCGGTACCCGCTGCGCTCGTCCGGGTCGGCCCTCGGGTGGGCGTCAGCAGAGCCCACGACTGGCAGCACCGCTTCTACCTGGCCGATGATCCGACAGTCTCGGCGTACCGACTGAGCCCGAGAGCCAAGCCGTCCGCCGGAGCCTGAGCCGCGGCGCCGCCGGAGTTGACTCTCCCTTGGCGGACGCGTAACGTAGCCCGAGCCGCTTGACCCGGGTACGGCAATCGCCTGCAGCCGGAAGCGGCCACCCCACTACCTACGTCTTCCTCTCAGCGAGGGCGAATTCTGCGTGTCCGCATGCTCGAATTCGACTCGCGGGACTTGATTATGAGTCCACGGAGGAATCGGCTAACGTAGTGAATGTCGAAAGGCCGACAGGCGAAAGCCCAGGAGCTACGACAAATCCCGTCGACAGGGAATCAGGGCCGAAAGGATCTGATAGAGTCGGAACCGCCGGAAAGGGAAACGCGAAAGCGGGAACCTGGAAAGCACCGAGGAAATCGGATCGGAAAAGGATCTGATAGAGTCGGAAACGCAAGACCGAAGGGAAGCGCCCGGAGGAAAGCCTGAGAGAGTCTCTCGGGTGAGTACAAAGGAAGCGTCCGTTCCTTGAGAACT